>JANOCN010000031.1:0-8238 GCA_031412185.1 Betaproteobacteria bacterium
GAACTTATGACGCACTTTCGCGTCCAGCCCGTCGTGGAAAGGCAGCGCGTCCATACCCTCCTGGCACAGTGACTCGGCAATAACTTCCACGCGTAAGCGGGACTGTCAAAACACAATGCCCGCCTCACCGGCATGTTCGGTATTGATAAAACGCAAAAGTTGCGCCGTGGCGTCTTTCTTCTCGACGATGGTGTAGCGGATATTGGGGCGGTCGAAACTGCTGACAAAAGCATGCGCGTCCTGCAGTTGCAGCCGCTCCAGAATGTCCGCGCGCGTGAGCGCGTCGGCGGTTGCGGTGAGCGCAATGCGGGGCACAGCCGGGTAGCGTTCGTGCAGCACCGTCAAGGCGCGGTACTCAGGGCGGAAGTCGTGCCCCCACTGGCTTACGCAATGCACCTCGTCGATGGCAAACAGGCTCAATTTTCCGCGCTCCCGCATGGCGTCCAGCTGTGCCAGAAAACGCGGCGTGGTCACGCGCTCGGGCGCGGCATAGAGCAGGGTAATCTCGCCGCGCAGCATGCGTTGCTCAACCTGCGCTGCCTCTTCGCCCGACAAGGTGGAGTTGAGAAACGCTGCATTTACTCCGGCTTCATGCAGCGCACCCACTTGGTCGTGCATCAGCGCGATCAGCGGTGAGATGACGACGGTGGTGCCGTGCCCGGCACGCTGGCGTGCGATCGCGGGTATCTGGTAACACAGCGACTTGCCGCCACCGGTGGGCATCAGCACCAGCGCGTCACCACCGGTGACCACATGGTCGATGACGTCTTGCTGCGGGCCGCGGAACTGGGCGTAACCGAATACCTCGCGCAGAATCTCGCGCGCCACCGGCGTGGCCTCTGGCCGATGCATCAAAGAGGTGTTCAAGGCGGTGAGGCTCCCATACCGGTATTGTCGCGGCAACCAGCCTCAGCGTTTGACCCTGCTGGGGTAAACTGGCCCTCCTTCCATCGCGGCCTCCCATATGGGCCCGGCAATTTCCAGGAACGCGGCTGCATGACCGTTCGGCTCCATCAGTTGTTGTATATGTGTGCGCTGTTGTTCTTCGGTGCTGTGCCCGCACACGCCAAGCGTGTTGCGCTGGTGATCGGCAACGACAACTACGCACAGGTTGCCAAGCTTGAAAAAGCCGGCAACGACGCCGATGCGATGGCCCGTGAGCTGACCGCAGCGGGTTTCGAGGTGCGCAAACACCGTGACCTGACGTTCAAGCAGATGGTGGTGGCGTTCGAGGCGTTTTTCGACAAGATCAAGGGTGGCGACGAGGTTGCCGTGTTTTATGCCGGCCACGGCGTGCAGACCGACCGCGGTAGTTACTTGCTGCCGGTGGATGTGGAGGGCGAGACACAGTCCCAGATCGAGAAGGTGTCGTATTCGGTCAATGGCCTGCTGGAAGAGCTCGACAAGATAAAGCCCCAGTTCAGTCTGCTGATCGTGGACGCCTGCCGCGACAACCCGCTGCGCTCGCGCGGCCGCACCATTGGTATCTCACGCGGGCTGAACGCGCCTGACCTGGCCAAAGGCCAGATGGTGGTATTTTCGGCCGGCAAGAACCAGCGCGCACTGGATTCGCTGCACGACAAAGACACCAACCCGAACGGCGTCTTCACGCGCGAGTTCGTTGCACGTATGCGCCGCCCCGGTGTCAGCGTGGAAGCGCTGGCGATCGAGGTCAAGAATTCGGTGGAGCAGATTGCGCGCACGGTGAACCATGACCAGCGGCCCCTGATCGTCAACGATTCGACCGGTGACTTCTACTTTTTTGCGCCTACCTCGGCACGGCCTGCCGCGCCTGGCCAACCGATAGCGGCGGCTGACCCGTCGTTGCGGGAAGACCAGTTCTGGGCCGACACCAAAGCACCTGACAACATTGAAGGCTACGAGGCCTACCTTGGCACCTATCCGGGTGGGCGGTATGCAGGTTTGGCGCGCGCCAATATCTCGCGCCTTCGAACCCGCAGCGCATCCGCAGCGGGCGGCTCTCTCCCAGCGGCGACCGCTGCGCAACCACTGGTCGCTTCTGCGCCGACGGTGGCTGTGCAGAGCGCGTCGGTAGCCACAAGTCCGCCTTCACCGCAAGGCGCGCCAAGTGCTATTGCGCCAGCCCGTCCTGCGGCACCGGGAGTCCGGGGCCAGACCAGCTACACACTGTCCAATGGCGACAAATACGAGGGGGAGGTGGTGGGCGCACTGCGCACCGGCCAGGGCAAGTACCAGTTTGCCAATGGCGACCGCTACGAAGGCGCTTTGGTGGACAACACCTTCAGTGGCAAGGGTGTAATGACTTTTACTTATGGTGACCGCTACGAGGGCGAGTATCTACGCGGTGCCAAACACGGCCAGGGCGTCTATGTCTTTGCCAACAAGGACCGTTATGAAGGCGCTTATGCCGACAACCTGTTTGAGGGCCGGGGCGTATTCATCTACGCCAGCGGCGACCGCTACGACGGTGAGTACGCGCGCGGTGCAAAACACGGGCGCGGTGTCTACCGGTTCGCCAATGGCGAGACCTATGACGGCAACTATGTGGACAACGCGTATGACGGCAGGGGCAGCTACGTGTTTGCCAGTGGCGACCGGTACGAAGGCGACTACAAGCGCGGCATCAAACAAGGCCAGGGCATCTACCACTTTGCTAATGGCGACCGGTACGAGGGAAGTTTTGCGGCCAATGTATTCAACGGCGCAGGCAAGCTGTACCTGGCCACGCGCGACCGCTACGAAGGCGAATTTCGCGACAACGTAAAAGACGGCAACGGCGTCCACTATTTTGCCAATGGCGACCGGTACGAAGGCGCATTTCGCTCTGGTGCGCAAGCTGGAAATGGCACTCATTTTTACGCCAACGGCGATAAATACGTGGGCCTGTTTCAGGCCGGTGTGCGACACGGCAAAGGTGTCTACCATTTCGCCAATGGGCAGCAACGCGATCTTGAATTTGTCAACGGCACGGAGAAAACCAATTGAAACAAGCTCACTATACACGGGGGCAGGCACTGCCGGGGTTGCTGGCACAACGCATCCTGGTGCTGGATGGCGCGATGGGCACCATGATCCAGCGCTTCAGGCTCAGTGAGACGCAGTACCGGGGCGAGACATTCAAGGATTGCGCCCGCGACGTGAAGGGTAACAACGAGTTGCTGAGCCTGAGCCGGCCCGAGGTGATTGCCGAGATCCATGAGGCTTACCTGGCCTGCGGCGCTGACCTGATCGAGACCAATACCTTTGGCGCGACCAGCGTGGCGCAGGCCGACTATGCCATGGCGCATCTGGCGCGCGACATGAACCTGGCCTCGGCACGTATCGCCCGCTCCGCCTGTGATAAATTTTCGACGATGGAACACCCGCGTTTTGTGGTCGGTGCCTTGGGGCCCACGCCCAAGACTGCGAGCATCAGCCCCGACGTGAACGACCCCGGCGCACGCAACGTAACGTTTGAGCAATTGCGCGCGGCCTACCACGAGCAAACGCTGGCCTTGATAGAAGGCGGCAGCGACGTTTTGCTGGTGGAGACGATCTTTGACACGCTGAACGCCAAGGCAGCGCTGTTCGCCATCGACGAGGCGTTTGAGGAAACCGGTGAGCGGCTGCCGCTCATCATCAGCGGCACCGTTACCGACGCATCCGGGCGCATCCTCTCGGGCCAGACCGTTACCGCGTTCTGGTACAGCGTGCGCCACGCGCAGCCGCTGGCCGTGGGCCTGAATTGCGCACTCGGGGCTGCCTTGATGCGCCCCTATATCCAGGAGCTGAACCGGGTGGCTCCCGACACCTTCATCAGCTGCTACCCCAACGCCGGCCTTCCCAACCCGATGTCTGAGACCGGTTTTGACGAAACCCCCGAGGTCACGTCACGTTTGCTGCGGGAGTTTGCCGAGCAGGGGCTGGTGAATATCGTGGGCGGCTGCTGCGGTACCACACCGGAGCATATTGGTGCTATTGCGCAAGCCGTCTCCCCCCTGGCCACACGCACGCTGGCGCGGCAGAACTTCTACAAGGAAGCCGCCTGACCGGCTGGCGAAGGGCGTCGCAACAGGCCCGTGCGGCACAATTCCCAGCTTCCACGACTCTGTAAAAAGCCCCCATGGCATCCAGCCTGCTTGCGTTACTCGACGACATTGCATCGATCCTTGACGATGTAGCGGTATTCACCAAGGTCGCGGTCAAGAAGACCTCTGGCGTACTGGGCGACGACCTGGCACTGAATGCGCAGCAGGTCACAGGCGTGCGCGCCGACCGCGAGTTGCCGGTGGTATGGGCGGTGGCCAAAGGCTCAATACGCAACAAGGTGATCCTGGTGCCCGCAGCGCTGGCGATCAGCGCCTTTGCCCCGTGGGCTGTTACGCCGCTGCTCATGGTGGGCGGCGCTTTTCTGTGTTTCGAGGGCTTTGAGAAAGTCGCGCACAAATTCCTGCATTCAAAACATGAGGACGAAGCGCACCGCGCCGCGCTGACACAGGCCGTGGCCAACCCGGCGGTGGACCTGGTGGCGCTGGAGCGCGACAAGATCAAGGGCGCAGTGCGCACCGATTTCATTCTCTCGGCCGAGATAATCGCGATCACGCTGGGCACCGTGCAAAGCAGCCCTTTTCTGACGCAATTGCTGGTGCTAAGCGGCATTGCGTTGCTGATGACAGTGGGCGTCTACGGCCTGGTGGCCGGCATCGTGAAGCTCGACGACGGCGGGCTGTACCTTAGCCAGCGCGCGGGGCCGGGCCGGACCACCGCGTTTCTGCGCGGACTGGGCCGGGGCATTCTCAGGGCGGCGCCGTGGCTCATGAAGGCACTCTCAGTGGTCGGCACAGCGGCCATGTTTCTGGTGGGCGGCGGCATCCTGACCCACGGCATCGCGCCCCTTCAGCATGCGATTGAAGCATTGGCGCAAGCCGCGCCCGGTGTACTGGGCGTTTTGTTGCCGACCCTGCTGGACGGCGTGGTGGGCATCGTTGCGGGTGCACTGGTGCTGGGCGGCGTCAGCTTGGTGAAGCGGTTGCGGCGCTGAGGGCGTTTGGCAGCTGCTGCGGATGGCGCGATTCTTCAATACCCGAGCCGGTGCTATGGCTACAGTCAAGCCACTTTCACTACCGGTTGCCCTATGCAGATTTCCATCAACGGTCAATTGCGCGCCGTGCCGCCGGACTGGCAGCAGGAAACCTTGCTGAGTACGTTGCGAGAGCTGTTCGGGCTTGTTGGCAGCAAGTTCGGCTGTGGTGCTGGTCTCTGCGGTGCCTGTACGGTGCTGGTCGACGGTGAAGCACGGCGCAGCTGTCTGCTTGCCGTAAATAGCCTGGTCGGGCGGTCCATCAGGACTATTGAAGGGCTGGCGCCCGTCGATGGTTCCCTCCATCCGGTACAACAAGCGTGGCTGGACGTGGCGGTGCCCCAGTGCGGCTACTGTCAAGCGGGTCAGATCATGAGTGCAGTAGCCTTGCTGGAGCGGCAAGCCAAACCCACCGACTCTCAAATTGACGAAGCGCTGTCCGGTCACCTCTGCAGATGTGGCACGCAACAGCGTGTGCGTAGTGCCATCCGGCGCGCATCCGCGAGCGCCAAAGGTGCCACGCCATGAGACGCCGCAGCGTTCTTGCCGGCGGCGGTGTTTTGTGCGTTGCTTTCCTTTCGGGCTGCGCGCTGCCGGTTATTCCGAAACGGCCGGCACCGGTAGTTGCAGACGCCATGGGTTGGATACGCCACGACAACGGCCGCTTTGTGCTGTATCTGCCGCGTGTAGAGATGGGCCAGAACATCGCCACTGCACTCAAGCAGATAGCTTGCGAAGAACTGGGCATCGAGTGGGCGCAACTTGAATTGCGGCTGCCGGACACGCGCGATATCGGCCGGGTGCGTGCCACGGTGGGAAGCGAGTCGATCAAGGACTTCGCGTTGCCGCTCGCACAGGCCTGCGCCGCCCTGCGCAATGCGATCCTTACAGGCAAGACCCAGGCAAACCTGGGGGTCGAAGCGCAGAATCTCAAACCGTTGCGCGTTCTCGCGCCTGGTGGGCGCTTTGTCGGGGCAACGCCCCAAATCGAACATGGCGATGCCATCGCACGTGGGCAAACACTGTATGTCGCTGACACGCGGCGGCCTGGCATGGTTTTTGGAAGGGTGTTGCGCGCTCCCGCCTCGCCAGAGCTGGACGCGCGCGCACTGGCCATGGAACAGGCAGCGGCCCGCGCTGTGCCGGGCTTCGTCGCCATCGTACAGGACGACCTGCTCGCCCTTGGCCGGAGCCGGGGTATCGGCATTGTGGCGCGCACACCGGGCGCGCTTGACCGGATCGAGTCGGCGCTGGCTACACGCTGGCAGGTCGATGGCAGCTTCGAGCAGGCCGACATTGACCTGGCGGTCGACATTGATCGCCGTTTGGCTACAGGCGCGCTCGCAAACCGTATTCATGGAGACGCCATCGACCGGACCTCGAAGTGGGACGTTGACCTGCGGTTCGACATTCCTCTGGCAGCCCATGCACCGATCGAACCTCGCGCCGCGGTCGCCGAGTTCGACGCCGCGGGGGAGCTTGAACTCTGGGTTGGATCGCAGGATGTGTTCTACCAGCGCGACGTGGTGGCGAAACGGCTGGGCCTGGCGCATGAGCGTGTCACGGTACATGGTTGCCGCGTCGGCGGCGCGTTCGGCGGCAAGACCATCTGCACGGTTGAACTGGAGGCGGCCGTGCTGGCGCGCGCCGTGCAACTGCCAGTAAAAGTGCAGTGGACCCGGGCGCAGGAGTTTCGCCTGGGCTTTCACAGACCACCGTCCAGCCACCGCATCCGGGTGCGCCTGCGCGGGGGCCGGTTGGACCAATGGTGGCATGCGTTTTCCAGCAGCCATATTCTCTTCACGAATGCCGTGGTTCCAGCCTGGCTCCAGCGCATCACCGATGTCATCGGCGATGACGGCGTGGCGCGCGGTGCGGCTCTTTCCTACCGGGCTGCGACGCGGCGCACGGAGTTCGATCTGGTGCGGCTGCCGGTCCTTACCGGCCCCTGGCGCGGGCTCGGAGCCGGGCCGAATCTGCTGGCGATCGAATGCGCGATCAGCGAATGTGCCCGCGTCGCTGGTGCCGATGCTGTGCAGTTCCGGCTTGACCACATTGACGATCCCCGGCTCGCGCGCGTCCTGCGCCAGGTGGCTCAGGCAGCGCGCTGGAATGCGCCTTCACCGCCACCGAAGGTCGGGCATCTGCGTGGCCGCGGTGTTGCTTGCGGCATCTACAAGTCCATGAGTTACGCCGCCGTGGTGGCCGACGTCGAGGTCGAAATCGCCAGCGGCGCGGTCAAGGTTCATCACATGTGGTGCGCGCACGATTGCGGGCGCGTCATCAATCCTGATCAAGTGCGCGCGCAGTGCGAAGGAAACCTGGTGTGGGGCCTTGGAATGGTGCTCAGCGACCGCCTGCCGGTCTCGACGGGGCAAGTCGCTGCCACCACCTTCGCGGACGCACCCATTCCCAGGCTGGGCGACCTGCCAAGCATGGAAATTCTGCTGGTCGATGAGGGCGAAGCACCCAGCGGCGCGGGTGAGACCGCAATCGTCGCATCCGGTGCGGCCATCGCCACGGCGGTGCGCGCTGCCACTGGTGTTCTGCCAGGGCGTTTTCCCGTAGCTGCGAGCGACTTGCAAACGGCGCTGCGCAGAGTGGTCTGAGCGTATCGTGTGTTGCAGGCAAGACCAATGCCTCCACCGGCTTTTATGAACGCAGGAGCTTTTGCGGACAATAGGCCGGTGCCACCTGAGACAGGCCCTGACTTCGCATCCGCCGCCATGCTGCGCCTCATGATGGCGGGCCTGAAGCGCCAGGGCATAAGCATGCCCGGTCCAGGCGTTGGCTCGTCCGCTCTGGTCTCATTGCATGTAAAGCGCGCGCTGCTGGACGACCTGTGGCGCCAGCATGGCCCAGAGGTGCTGGTACGCATCGGTGAAGCGGTGCATGACATAACCAACGAACCGACCCTGCTCGCACTTTCGCTTGCCGGGGACCCATTCGATCTGGTGCGGCGGTGGCAGCGGCTGGAGCGCTTTGTGCATTCCCGGCACCGGATCGTCGTCACTGCTTCGGGCAGCAGCTCGTTGACTCTGCGACATGCCTCGCTCAAGGAAGGCGAGGCGCCCACACTTGCGGAAGATGCTCTGGTTTTTGGTGTGCTGGTGGCTCTGGCGGATCGCATAGGTACCGCTGGTCTGCGAGCCCGTGTCGCCGGGGCACCAGGCTGGCGTCGCTCGCAGCGGCACTGG
>JANOCN010000032.1:0-4957 GCA_031412185.1 Betaproteobacteria bacterium
CTGGCTCCTTGGACATCGGCTCGAGGAAGAACTGGATGTCCTCCTGCGTGTAGCCGAAGGCCTGCTGGCGATCGAGCAGGATCTCCGGATCGTTGGCCGGCGCCGGCGGCGGCGCGTCCGGCAATTCGCTGAGTTCTTCGAGCTTGTGCTGCGTCGCCTTGAGCCATTCCTCGTAGGGCTGCGCTTCCGCGAGATTCCGCTTCAGCTCGTCATCCTCGACGATGCGGCCCTGCTCGAGATCGATCAGCAGCATCTTGCCCGGCTGCAGGCGCCATTTGCGCACGATCTTGTTCTCGGGCACTGGAAGCACGCCGGACTCGGACGCCATGATGACCAGATCGTCGTCGGTGATGCAATAGCGCGATGGCCGCAACCCGTTGCGGTCCAGTGTGGCACCAATCTGCCGGCCGTCGGTGAAAACGATCGAAGCCGGCCCATCCCAGGGTTCCAGCATGGCAGCGTGGTATTCGTAGAACGCCCTGCGCCGTTCGTCCATGGTGGTGTGCTGCTCCCAAGGTTCGGGAATCATCATCATCACCGCCTGGCCGATCGGGTACCCGGCCATGGTCAGCAGTTCCAGGCAGTTGTCGAACGTAGCGGTATCGGACTGGCCCGGAAAACTGATCGGATAGAGCTTTTGCAGGTCGGCTCCCAGCACCGGCGAAGACATGACGCCTTCGCGCGCCTTCATCCAGTTGTAGTTGCCTTTGACGGTATTGATTTCGCCGTTGTGCGCCACATAGCGGTAGGGATGGGCCAGTGGCCACTCGGGGAAAGTATTGGTGGAAAAGCGCTGGTGCACCAGCCCCAGGGCGGACACACAGCGCTCATCCTCCAGGTCTGGAAAATAAACGCCGACCTGGTCGGCTAGCAGCAGACCCTTGTAGACCACGGTACGGCTGGACATGCTGGGGACGTAGTATTCCTTGCTGTGTTTGAGCTGCAGATTCTGGATTGCCGCGCTGGCAGTTTTGCGGATCACGTAGAGCTTGCGCTCCAGAGCGTCTTGCACGATCACGTCGTTGCCGCGGCCGATGAAAACCTGGCGCATTACCGGCTCTTTGGTCCGCACTGCGGGAGACATCGGCATGTCGCGATTTACCGGCACGTCGCGCCAACCGAGCAGTACCTGTCCTTCGGCCTTGATGGCGCGCTCCATTTCCTGTTCGCAAGCCAGGCGCGACGCGTGCTCCTTCGGCAAAAAAATCATGCCCACGCCGTATTCGCCCGGTGCCGGCAAGGTGACGCCCTGCTGCGCCATTTCTTCCCGGTACAGGGCGTCTGGCAACTGGATCAGGATACCGGCACCGTCTCCCATGAGTTTGTCGGCGCCCACCGCGCCACGGTGGTCGAGGTTATCCAGTATCTTGAGGGCGTTCTTGATGATGTCGTGCGACTTGACCCCCCGGATGTTGGCCACAAAACCAACACCACAGGCATCATGTTCGTTGTCACGGGAATACAACCCGTGCTGCTCCAGATGGGAAATTTCAGCCGCTGTCGCCATGATGCATCCTAAAAAATGGCGACACGCCCCAGGTAACCCGTGCCCCTGGTTGCCGCGCCAAAACTTCACTGAACCGCCAAAACGCGAGTTTAGTGCAATGCAACATTGATGCCAAGCGCGTTAAATTGGGGTCAGATTCCATTTAGGTCGAGACTTCAATTTGGTTCATCTAATTAGGGCCATGTTCCGACTGATGTGCATGTGATGCCAGGCAACCAGCACCGCGTGCAGGCCCTAGTCCTTGGATTGCATGGGTCGTCCGGGTAACGCCTTCGACAAGCGTCGGGCAGTAGTCTTTTGCAACCCGGCGATAAAGTCGGCTTCGCCCAGTACCCAGCCGCTCATGGCCGACTGGGTCAGTGCCGACGCCTGCTGCGTTGTGACACCTGCCTGCACAAGTTCCCGATAGGCGGACTCCCGGGCAAAAGGCGTGTTGCCCAGATTCCACAAAAGCGCGTGCGCAGACACTAGCTTGTCGACGCGCAGACCTGCATAGTGGCCGTAGCTGGACCACGGGTAGTCCTGCGCCTGAGCCACCATGCCGGCGCGTACAGGATTCAGATCAAGATACGCCATACAGGCAAGCAGATAACGATCGGTCTGAATCAAGGCGGACTTGTAGCGCCCCTCCCACAAGGTGCCTGACCGACCCTGCGAGTCGTTGAAATAGCGCACATAGCGCCGACCCACCGCCTGCATCATGCGCGGCAAAGCATCGGCCGATTGCGGTGTTGCAAGCAGATGAAAGTGGTTGTCCATCAGCACGTAGGCGTGCACTGACACTCCAAACTGCACGGCGTTTTCAGCCAACAGATGCAACAGCCACTGACGATCTCGGTTGGTCGCGAAGATCGGCTGGCGGTTGTTGCCACGTTGGATGACGTGGTACGGGTAACCCGCGATCATGAGGCGGTTCAAACGAGCCATGGATCCAACATACATAGCATCGCACGATGATAATTGGAATCTGACCCCTATTTTGTGACTCCGGGCAGACACCTGTTTCTACTTTGGTGGCACCCGCAACTGGAATCGGCTGTGCTGGAGTTTCTGCAGTCCAAACTGATCCAGCAGCGCCTGCAGACGCAACGCGGCGCTATGTTTTTTCTGCCCGGTGTAGCGTGCAATGATCAGTTCGTTTTTCAGGCTGTGTTCCCAGCCCACCAGTTCGGTCACCGTTACCTGGTAGCCAGACGCCTCCAGCTGAAGGCAGCGCAGCACATTGGTAAGCTGACTGCCCATTTCACGCGTGTGCAGCGGGTGACGCCACAGCTCTGCCAGCGGCGTGCGCCTGAGGTTCAGGGCCTTGTCGGCATTCAGCGCCCTCGCCACTTCGGCCTGACAGCAAGGCACCAGCACCATGAAGCGGGCATTTTTACGCAGACCGAAGGCAATTGCGTCGTCGGTCGCGGTATCGCAGGCGTGCAAGGCAGTGACGAGATCGACGCTCGCAGGCATCTGGTCTGATTCAACAGCATCGGACACCAGGAGATGCAGGAACGACATGCGGGTAAAGCCGAGCCGCAGCGCGAGTTCGCGCGATTTCAGCACCAGTTCTTCGCGGTTCTCCACACCGTAGATCCAGCCACTGGCGCGTGTGCGGAAAAACAGGTCGTAGAGGATGAAACCAAGGTACGACTTGCCCGCTCCGTGGTCGGCGACGCTGATCTGTGCACTATCTGCTGCGGCACTACCTACTGCTCCAGGCTCCCGCAGCGGCCCGTTGGCGACCAGCTCCAGCAGGATTTTTTCGATGAAGTGGTAGAGGTGGTAGACCTGCTTTAGTTTGCGCCTGGAGTCCTGGTTGAGTTTGCCTTCGCGGGTCAGGATATGCAGCTCCTGCAACAGCGCCACCGACTGGCCGGGTCGGAGCTCGGCCAGCAGCGCCGCATCGGCCACCGGGGGCTGCCGCTTGCGATGGTGCTCGGGACCGACAGCGGGCATGATCATCAGTCGATCTTGCCACGGCTTGCGTCCTGCGGTGCGGGTACGCAGGGCGATGCTGCCGTACGCTGTAGCCCAAGCGCCGCCCATCCAGCCGGCCCCAACTCCCGCAGCGTCCGCATATTGCGCTCGAAAATGGTCTCCGCCTGCGCAAAGGCGGCTACAGCGCGGTCCACACTGGACTCGCGCAGCAGGTGCAGTGTCGGATATGGTGCGCGGTTGGTGCAGTTGGTGATGTCGTCTGCGGGCGCATTGGCAAACTGAAAATCTGGATGGAAACTCGCGATCTGGATGGTCCCGTCCAGACCCAATCTGTCCAGCGCGCGATCAGCCGTCGCGAGAAAGTCATTGAATTCCATAAACCCGGCCAGACCGTCTGGCGCCATCAGCAAAGTTGTGTCGCGTATCTCCGGGTTCAGGGCCACCAGATCCTGCAGTTCCTGCACCAGCGCCTCCAGCAGGGCTGGCGCTGTGGCCGCCGGGCTGACCGCGTAATGTATTTGCCCGCGCACATGTACCGCCTTGGCGAACGGGCACAGGTTGAGCCCGATCACGGCACGCTCCACCCATATCCGCATGTCACGCTCCACCGTGGCGACGCAATCCTGCCAGGTGGGGGAGTTCATCTGGGCACCAGCCTGGAGATTTGCCGGGCCAGCAGCAGGCCCAGAAGCGAGCACGACCCCGTGATGGCCCAGGTCCAGTGCCATCCACCCGCCACACTGGCCACCCAGCCCACCAGCGGCGGCCCGGCAAACTGGCCTGCTGCAGACCACTGCTGCATCCAGCCGACCGTGGTCGAAACACTGGTTTCATCCGGTGCCAGCACGACGGCAAGGGAAAACAAGGTACCGGGAATCAGGCCACCCACCATTGAAAATACTACTACGCCAGCATAACGCAGCGCGAGTTGCCAGCCCGAGACCTGCATCGATGGCAACATGGCGAAGGCCAGCACGGCACCCAGGGCCATGCTACAGAAGCCCAGGTTCAACAACACATGCGCCGGCACGCCACGTTGCAGCAGACGGCCCGACAAGATGTTGCCCGCCATGTTGACCAGCGCTGCCAGCGCCAGCAATGGGGCAATAAGCGCGCCAGACGCCCCACTTTGAACGGCCACCGAGGGCAGGAACCCAATGACGGCCAGCCACTGCCCCGAATACACGGCAAAACTCAGCGCTACTAGCCAGGGTCCGCGCGCAGCCAGCGTTTGGCGCAGCCGCAGCGCCCAGCCGCGGGCAGCCTGCAGCGCTGCATTTGAGGCCAGTCGCCGGACCGGTGCGCCGGTTGCATCCTGCGCCGGCACCCACACGCAGATGCACGCGGCCAGGGCAAGGGAGAGTGCGGCCACACACCACCACCAGGAACGCCAGCCCAGCGCTTCCAGTACCCACGGGCCAGCAAGCAGCGCCAGCGCGGTGCCGAACGGCATATAGGCGCTCCAGTAACCCAGCGTGCTTCTGGTTGCTGCAGGCGGAACCAGGCGCCGAATCAGCGCCGGAG
>JANOCN010000033.1:0-6469 GCA_031412185.1 Betaproteobacteria bacterium
GCCTACCAGGCTTTCTACGAACACATGCCGGTGCGCGCCTCGGTCCTGACGCAGGCGGTGGCCGGGCTTGCCGCCGGCGCGGAAATGCGCATCTACGGGCACCTGCGCCACGGCAGGCTGGCCAACCTGACGCTGCTCGACGCGCGCCAATACAAAGACCGGCAAGCCTGCTCGCGTGGCGGCTTGCCCGGCTCGAACTCGGTAGACCCAGCAGCCTGTGCCAGCTGGGACGACCCGAAACGCAGCCTGTTGGGGCCTGAACAGGAACGCTGGCTCGATGCAAGTTTTGCAGCAGCTCGCCAGGGTGCGGCCTGGAACGTGGTCGGCCAGCAGTCTCTAGTTGGCCAGCGCGACTACCGCCCTGGTCCGCAACGGTTCTTGTGGAACGATGGCTGGGACGGGTACGCAGCGGCACGCACACGGCTGACCGACGCATTGCGCAAACACGCTGTGTCCAACCCGGTATTTCTGGGCGGCGACATCCATGAGAACTGGGTTGGCCACGTAAAAACCGACTACACCGACCCGCGAAGCGCAGCGTTGGGTGTTGAGTTCTGCGGCACCAGCATCACCTCGCGCGCAAGCGGCGGCGACAAGACTGCAGAGCGGCTGGCCGAGAACCCGCATTTTGTATTTGCCGACAGCCTGCGCAAGGGCTACGGCATATGCGAATTCACCCCCAGGCAACTGACCACCACTTTGCGCGTGGTGGACGACGTGACACGCAAAGACACCAAGATTGAAACACTGGCCACTTTTGTGGTGCAGGCGGGTCGGCCCGTGGTGGAGCGGGCTTAAGGCATTCATCTGCTGCTGTTGTACCGGGTCCTGGAGCGACATTTAGCTGCGAGAATGGGCTCGGACCACTATCGAATTAAAGAGAATGTTGCAATGAATTTATGTTATCGGGGAGCCCTCAGGGTATTGGCGCTTTGTGGATTGCTGTTGCTGGCCAGTTGCGGCGGCGGAGGCGGCGGCGCCGGGGCTGCAGGTCCATTCACTATCACCGTAACGGTAGCTGGGTTGGCTGGAACAGGCCTGACGCTGCAAAACAATGGCGGAAATACACTTGCCATCGCCGCAAACGGAGCGGCATCGTTCTCGACGCCGATTGCCAGCGGCGCGGCCTTCTCCGTCACTGTGGCCAGCGCGGCGGCGTCGCCAGCGCAGTTCTGCGCAGTCCGCAACGGCAGCGGTGCGGCCAGCGCCAGCAATACAACCACAATCACGGTGGTATGCCGGAATGTGGCGCGCTCCTTGTATGTCGCCAACTCGAACGACAACACTGTGTCCCAGTTTACGGTAGCGGCCGATGGAAGCCTTGCGCCGATGGTTCCACCGAGCGTTGCCGCGGGCCTTGGGCCTGTCAGTATTGCCGTTGACCCCACGGGCCGTTATGCGTACACAGCGAACGACGACGGCACGGTATCGCAATACACCATTGCAGCCAACGGAAGCCTCACCGCGATGGTGCCGGCCACGGTGCCCGCCGGACTCAACCCTTCCAGCGTAACGGTAGACCCGAGTGGTCGATTTGTCTACGTAGCCAATGATGGCGGTAATGTGTCGCAGTACACGGTGGGGATCACCGGTGCCCTGACCGCCATGAATCCTGCTGCGGTCGTCGCAGGCCTGGGGCCAGCCAGCGTAACGGTGCACCCTTCCGGACTGGTCGCGTACGTGGCCAACTTCGATGGCAACACCGTGTCCCAATTTACGATCGCGGCAGACGGCAAATTGTCTGCCATGGCCCCCGGCGCAGTTGTCACCGGTTTGAAACCTACGCAGGTAGCGCTTGACCCCACAGGCAAATATGCCTACGTGACAAACTCGATTGGCAACAACCTGTCGCAGTACACCATTGCGGCCAATGGCGCGTTGCTGCCAATGCCAGTGCCGACTGTGTTGGCAGGCCTGACTCCGGTCAGCATCGCTGTCGATTCCCGAGGGCTCTACGCGTACGTGGCGAACTTCGCCAATTCCGCAATTGGCCAATACGCGATTGCACTCGACGGCGCTCTGGGCGCCTTGGCTCCTGCATCGGTTTTTGCACCGTTGAACCCATCCAGCGTCGCAGTGGACACTTCAGGCCGCTTTGTCTACACCGCAGCGTTCTCGATACCGCTCATTCAGATGCATACCATTGCAGCCGATGGCACCCTCACCTTAGGTGCGAACGCCGCTGTAGGAAGCGGAGCATCTGGTATTGCCATCCGATAACCGGCTGCTGAGCGCTGGGTCATGATGGCGCCTGTGTTCTGCGCTTGGCGTGGTAGCTGCCAGTGCCGCGTCGCACATTGTGGTCGTCCGGCACAACATCGCCTGGTTGCAATGCAGTTTGCCTGTTGACGCGTTCGTAGAGTGGCCCGAAGTCCACTTTCTCCAGCTTCAGCAGGTCGTCCAGGCTCTCCAGCACAAAATAGGTTTCCTGGAAATCATCAATGCGGTAGTTGGTGCGCATCACACGTTCCAGCTCGAACCCGATATGGTTGGGCGACGGGTCTTCCAACGCAAACACGCTCTCGGTAAACGACGACGCGATCCCGGAGCCGTAGATGCGCAAGCCGTCCGGCTGCCGTACCAGACCAAACTCGACGGTGTACCAATAGACCCGCGCCAGATTCGCCAACACACCCAGTTGCTGTGCCCGCAACCCGCCCACGCCGTAGGCCTGCACGAAGTCGGCGATGACCGGGTTCATGAGCATCGGCACATGGCCAAATACGTCGTGGAAGACGTCGGGTTCTTCCAGGTAATCCAGTTGCTGTGGTTTGCGGATAAAGTTCCCGGCTGGGAAACGGCGATTGGCGAGGTGCTCAAAAAACACCTCGTCCGGCACCAGACCCGGCACCGCCACAATCTGCCAGCCGGTGTGGCGCATCAACACCTCGCTCAAGCGCTGGAAGTCCGGTATCTGCTGCGCGTCAATCGGCAATTGCTGCATGCCCTGGACAAACGCGTCGCAGGCGCGGCCGGGCAAGAGCCTGGTCTGTCGATCGAACAGCGTCTTCCATACCGCGTGGTCGTCAGCTGTGTAGTGCCCCCAGCCCTGGTCGATAGTCCAGTCGGCGCGATCAGGCTGCGCGCCTGCGGCGGCACCGTGTTTTGCGGGCGCATCAGGCAACTTCATGATCATGGCTTGCCCGCATCGAAGTTCTTGCGCAGCCCCTGCCAGCAGAGAAAGTAGTCTGCCTGCAGCTCGGGCGACTGCAACGCATAGGCCGTCGGCCGCAACACACAACGGGTCTCGAACATGAAAGCCATGGTGTCGGTGATGCTGTGCGGTTGCGAGATGTCGGCCGTGCTGGCACGCTCAAAGGTTTCAGCATCAGGGCCATGCCCGGTCATGCTGTTGTGCAGGCTGCTTGCGCCCGGCGCAAAACCATCGGCTTTGGCGTCGTACCTGCCATGTACCAGCCCCATGAATTCGCTGGCCACATTGCGGTGGAACCAGGGTGGACGAAAGGTGTCCTGCATGGCCAAGATTCGTGGTGGGAAAATCACGAAGTCGATGTTGCTTACGCCTGGTGTGTCGGACGCCGAATGCAGCACCAGAAATATCGACGGGTCCGGGTGGTCGTAGCTGATCGAGCCGATGGTATTGAAGCGCCGCAGGTCGTATTTGTACGGCGCGTGGTTGCCGTGCCAGGCGACCACGTCCAGCGGCGAGTGGTCCATCCGCGCTGACCACAAATGGCCCATGAATTTGCCCACCAGCTCAAACGGGCCGTCGATATCTTCATAAGCGGCCACAGGTGTCAGGAAGTCGCGCGTATTGGCCAGCCCATTGGAGCCTATCGGCCCGAGGTCGGGCAGCCGGAAGGCAGCGCCGAAGTTCTCGCACACATAACCGCGCACCGGGCCATCGGGCAGCTCAAGGCGAAAACGCACACCACGTGGGATCACCACAATTTCCTGCGGCTCGGCCTCAATCACACCGAGCTCGGTCACAAAACGGTGCCGCCCCTGCTGTGGCACTACCAGCAATTCGCCGTCGGCGTTGTAAAACACCCGCTGGTGCATGGACTGGTTGGCCGCATACATATGGATGCCAGCGCCGTTCTGCGATTGCGGCGCGCCGTTGCCAGCCATCGTCACCAGTCCCTGCACAAAGTCGGTCGGCACAGCAGGCATCGGCAGCGGATTCCAGCGCAACTGGTTCGGCGGTGTCGGCACCGCGCTGAAATCACTGGTGAACCGCCCCGCGTCGGTACGCACAAAAGGTTGGTGCATAGCCGAGGGGCGGATGCGGTACAACCAAGATCGTCGGCTGTCTGCGCGCGGAGCGGTGAAGGCGGTGCCGCTTAGCTGCTCGGCGTACAGCCCATACGGGCAGCGTTGGGGCGAGTTACGACCGACCGGCAGGGCACCGGGCAGAGCCTCCGTCGCAAACTCGTTGCCAAAACCCGATTGGTATACAGGAGCAGCCATGGTGACGAACCGGTGCAACTTCAGGCGGTCTGGATGACGCCGCGCTCGACCTGGTCACGTTCGATCGATTCGAACAAGGCTTTGAAGTTGCCCTCGCCAAAGCCGTCGTCGCCCTTGCGCTGGATGAACTCGAAAAATACCGGCCCCAGAACGGTGTTGGAGAATATCTGCAACAGCAGGCGCTGTTTGTTATGGGACGTGCCCCCTGATGCGCCTTCGGCGCCGGCCCCCCGAGGGGGCTCGCCGGCTTGGGGCGGCCCGGCGCCGTCTGTGCTGCCGTCCAGCAGGATGCCACGCGCCTGCAGGTCGCTCACACTCTCGCCATGTCCCGGCAGTCGGTCAGCCAGCATTTTGTAGTACGTGGCGGGAGGTGCGGTCATCATCGGTACACCGGCCTTGCGCAGGCTATCAACGCTGGCGAACAGGTCGTCGCTCAGCAAGGCGATATGTTGTATGCCTTCGCCGTTGAACTTCATCAGAAACTCTTCAATCTGCCCGGCACTGCCGGAGGCTTCTTCATTGAGCGGAATGCGGATCTTGCCGTCGGGCGCGGTCATGGCTTTCGAGGTCAGCCCGGTGTATTCGCCCTTGATGTCGAAGAAGCGGATCTCGCGGAAGTTGAACAGGTGTTCGTAGAACCTGGCCCAGTAAGCCATACGGCCCCGGTAGACGTTGTGCGTCATGTGGTCAACGATGCGCAGGCCGTGGCCCTTCGGGTGCCGGTCTGCGCCGTCTAAAAAGTCGAAGTCAATATCGTAGATCGACTTGCCTTCGTCGAAGCGGTCGATCAGGTACAGCGGCGCGCCACCGATACCTTTGATGGCCGGCAAGTGCAGCTCCATCGGGCCAGTTCGCAGCTCCACCGGCTGGGCACCCAGTTCGAGTGCGCGTTCGTACGCCAGGCGGGCGTTCTTGACGCGGAACGCCAGCCCACACGCCGAGGGGCCGTGTTCCGCCGCGAAATACGAGGCAACGCTGCGTGGTTCGCGGTTGACGATAAAGTTGATGTCCCCCTGGCGAAACAGCGTTACATCTTTTGATCGATGTTCTGCCACCCGGGAGAAACCGAGCATCTCGAACACCGGCTCCAGAACGCCCGGCGTGGGTGAGGCAAATTCGACAAACTCAAACCCCATCAGTCCCATCGGGTTTTCAAACAGGTCAGCCATGTTCCTTGCTCCTCAGTTATGGAGCATCTTAGCGATTCCCGCCAGGAATTAGCTTGCCAAGCAATGCTCAGGCGAACATCTGGGGCGAATAAATTTCTGCTTGGGCTCCAGCGTGTGCCTGGGCCAGATAATAAGCGCTGATCCACCACCACTGCCGACCTGACAAAGCCGCGCACAATGCCTGCCATGGCCGCTGCCCCTTCCATCCGCAGCACCATGCGCCACCGCCGGTTCCGCGGCATGTGGGGCAGCGGTGCCATCTACTTCGTGGGCAACGCCATGCAGACCATGGCGGCGGCGTGGATGATGGTGGAGTTGAGCGGCTCATCTTTCCTGGCTGCGCTGGTGCAGACGGCTGTTTTCCTGCCGATGTTTTTGTTCTCCCTGCCGGCCGGCGTGCTGGCCGACATCACCGACCGGCGTCGCCTGATTCTGCTGGCACTCGGCATCCAGGCGGTAATTGGCACTCTGCTGGCCGCATTGTTGTTGGCAGGGTTCGCAGGGCCAGGCACCGTGCTTTTCATGATTTTTGTATCCGGCAGCTGCACCGCTTTCCTGTCACCCGCCTGGAACTCGTCAATCAGCGAGTCGGTTCCGCGCGACGAGTTGCCGCAGGCCATTACAGCCATGGGTATCGCCTACAACGCGGCGCGCGCGCTCGGCCCGGCATTGGCCGGTGTCGTATTTACCCTGGCCGGTGGACCGTGGAACTTCGTGCTTGCGGTGGTCAGCACCCTGATCATGATGCAGGCCATTCGCCGCTGGCCACCCAAACCACACCCGCCGAGTCGACTGCCGGCCGAGCGATTGTGGGGTGGCATGCTCAGTGCCCTGCGGTTTGCCTGGCACTCGCATATCGTTCTGGCCCA
>JANOCN010000034.1:0-4663 GCA_031412185.1 Betaproteobacteria bacterium
GATGCCTGGCGGCAGTGACGGCGCTGCGCATTCGCGACGAGGGAGGTCCGGCTCTGTGCGGGCAACTTCTTTTTTATCCGGTGACCGACTACCCCTCGGCGCCAGGTGGCTCTTATGCCGCCTTCGGTGCTGGCTACGGCCTGACGACCCAGGGCAACCTGTGGTTCTGGAACCAATATCTGGCAGAACCCGCGGCGGCTGACCATCCGTATGCATCTCCGTTACGTGCGCAGACAGCCTCGGGCTTGCCGAGCGCCTGCGTGCTGGTGGCCGAATACGACGTGCTGCACGACGAAGGCCGGGCGTACGCGAAGCTGCTGCGAAAGGGCGGCGTACCAGTATTCGAGCGCAGTTACGCCGGAATGAACCACGGTTTCCTGAAATATGCCGGTGTCGTCTCTGAGGCCAGCGCCGCAGTACGCGATGCCTGCGACTGGTTGAAGACGATTCTGCAGACTGAACCGGCGCGAGAAAGCCATGGATAACACGCTCGAGGTCACGCCCGTCAGTGTTCCCAAGGCGGCCGACGTGCTGGCCGGAATCCTGCGCGAGAAAATTCTTGCAGGAAATCTGGATGAAGGCATGCCGCTACCCAACGAGCGCGAGCTCGGCAACCAGGCCGGCCTGTCGCGCGCCTCGGTGCGCGAGGCGCTGCGGATCCTGGAGGGCGAAGGGCTGATCGCGACGCGCATCGGGCGCAACGGTGGCTCCGCCGTGGTGCGCCCGAGCAGCGCTGCGATCGAGCGTTCGGTGGGCATCTTTATTCGCGGCCAGCGTATTCGACTCGAAGCGGTGCTGGAAACCAGAGCGGCGATTGAGCCGCCATCAGCGCGTTTTGCAGCTTTGCACCGTACCGATGCCGACATGGAACAAATCGAGAGGAGCCATGTCAAGGTTCAACAGGCGTCGGAGGCCGGCGATATTGCGGGCTACGTGCGTGCCAATCTCGACTGGCATGTGCAGGTGGTCAAAGCCAGCCACAACGAATTACTGATTGCTTTCATCGCTGCGGTATCCCAGTCGGTCTACCTGGCCACCGATGTGGAGGGGTTCAACTCGGTCGAGGTACGCAACGCAGTCATCCGCGCGCACCGGCGCGTCATGGACGCGATTGAAGCGCGTGACGGCGACGCAGCCGCGCGGCGTATGGAGCGCCATGTCGCCGCTTATGTGAGCGATGTACAGAAGACCCAGGCAAGACAGAACGGCACACCGCCGAAGGAGACCTAATGGCAGGCATTGTTGGCATTGACGTCGGAGGTACCTTTACCGACCTGTTTTATTCAGGCGACGCAAAGAGGCCGCACCTGATTCTGAAGGTACCCTCGACCCCGCAGGACCCGTCCATCGGCCTGCTGAATGCGTTGCGTTCGGCCGGGCTGAAGCCGGAGGAACTCGACGCGATACTGCACGGAACCACGATCGCGACCAATGCAGTGATCGAAAGGCGTGGCGCTACCTGCGCGCTGATCACCACGATGGGGTTTCGCGACATTCTGGAACTTGGGCGGCGCGACCGACCGAACATGTATGGCCTTGAGGGCACACACGAACCGCTGGTGCCACGCGATCTGCGTTTCGAGGTCAACGAACGCCTGGATCACGAGGGCAATGAACTGGTGCCGCTGGATGTCGAAGCCCTGAAGGCCATCGGCAACATGCTCAAGGAACGCAAGGTCGAGTCGGTCGTCATCGCGTTCATGCACGCCTACGCCAACCCGGCGCACGAGCTGCAGGCGCGCGACATATTGGCCGCGATACACCCGGCCTGGGAACTGGTCACCGCAACCTCGGTGGTGCGCGAGTACTACGAGTTCGAGCGCACCAGTACCGCTGTTGTGCAGGGCTACCTGCAGCCGCTGGTGGCGCGTTATGCGAAGAACCTGGCGCGCGAACTTGCTAACTGGGGCTACCAGCGCGACGTCGCGATCATGCAGTCCAACGGCGGCGTGGCGCCGCTGCGCCAGCTCGGGTCGCGCGCTGCCTACATCGTGCGCTCCGGTCCCGCCGCTGGCGTGATGGCGGCGGCGCGGCTGGCGGCCGAGGCCGGCTTCACGCACATCATCACGGCCGATATGGGCGGCACCAGCTTCGACGTGGCGGTGGTGATCAACGGCGAGCCCAAGGTGGCCGAGATCACCAACCTCGATTTCCGCATTCCGCTGCGCCTGCCGATGATCGACGTGCACACCATCGGTGCCGGTGGCGGCAGCATTGCCTACCTGGACCGGGGCGGCATGCTGCTGGTAGGCCCGCGCAGCGCCGGCGCGATGCCCGGCCCGGTCGCGTACCGCCGCGGCGGCACCGAACCGACGGTGACCGACGCCAATATCGCGCTGGGGCGCATCAATCCGGCCAGCCCGATGAACGGCGCCAACACCACGCTGGATGTCGAAGGCGCCCGCGCTGCGGTCAGCCGGCTCGGCAAACAGCTGGGTCTGGGCATGGAGCAAACCGGCGAGGCGATCCTTGCTGTCGTCAACCAGCGTATGGCCGGTCGCATCCGGCTGATGTCGATCGAGCGCGGCTTGGATCCGCGCGATTTCGCGATGGTCGCGTTCGGCGGCGCCGGCCCACTGCATTGCGGCGCACTGATGCGCGAAGTCGGTGTCAGCACCATGCTGGTGCCGCTGTATCCGGGCGTGTTGTGCGCGCTGGGTTGTGTGTACGCGGACCTGCGCTACGACATTTCCCAGACCATCGAGAAACGGCTGGACAAACTGGAACCAGGCGAACTCGCCAGGATCGTCGCGCGCCAGCGCGAGCAGGGCCAGCAGCAGATCAGGGACAGTGAAGTGCCGATCGACGCGACACTGATCACCCACGCCGCAGAGATGGCGTATGCCGGACAGATCCACTCTCTGCGCGTCACGATCGAGCCGGACTGGGATACACAGAGGTTGGAACAGGCGTTCAACGATGAATACCGCGCCACCTTCGGCAACACGCTCTCCGGAATTGCGGTGGTCATGGTGATCCTGCGCACGATCGCGATCGGCAAGCGGACCAGTGCCGAGTTGCCGCACGGCACTGCCAGCTCCGCCGCGCAACCCACGGCCAGCGCGCGTCGGCCGGTGCACTTCAATGGCTGGCACGACACGCCGGTCTACCTGCGCGACCAGCTAGCGCCGGGCATGCGTTTTGATGGCCCGGCGATCATCGAGCAGAGTGATACGACGACGGTCGTGGAACCCGGCATGACGGTGGTGGTCGATGCAAAAGGCAACATGTTGGTGAAAGTCAATGAGGTGAAATGATGGATCCAGTCACACTCGCCGTGGTGCGCGGCAGCCTTGAACAGATCGGCGATGAGATGGATCTGCACCTGATCCATGCGGCCATGTCGCCGATCATCTCGGAGACCAACGACTGCGCCAACGGCATTTTCCACCCCACCACTGGCGAGACCATCGCGCAGGGGCGCTACGGCCTGCCGGTGTTCCTGGCCTACATGCAGTTCACGGTGCAGAAGATCATAGAGCTGGCCAACGCCGAGGGCGGATTCAAGCCTGGCGACATGTGGATCATGAACGAGACCTACCTGGGCGGCAGCCACCTGCAGGACGTGCAGATCATCGCGCCGGTATTCGTCGGCGGCGAACTGTTCGCCGTCATGGCAACCACCGGTCACTGGATGGACATGGGCGGCAACGTGCCCGGCGGTTGGGGGCCCAAGGCCACCGATATTCACCAGGAAGGCATCGTCATCCCGCCGGTCAAGCTGTATGACGAAGGCAAGCTGAACACCGCGCTGGTCGCGATGTTCAAGGCCAACGTGCGCCTGCCGGCCGAGATCGCCGGCGACCTGGCTGCCATGTCGAACGTCTTCACGGTCGGCAACCGCGGCATCGAGTCGCTGGTGCGCAAATACGGGCGCGCGGTTTTAAGCGAATGTCTGAACGAGATGATCGCCTATTCGGAGCGCCAGATGCGCTCCTACATCGCCGACATTCCCGACGGCACTTACAGCTTTGAGGACTGGATTGACAACGACGGCATCGTCGACGAACCTATTCCCGTGCGGCTGGCCATCACGGTCAAGGGAGAGACGATGCACTTCGACTTCGCGGGCACGGGACCGAAGGCGCGCGGGCCACAGAACATGTCGCGCAACACCACGCTGTCGTCGTGTTATGTTGCGATCAAGCATATTTTTCCGGACGTACCAGTCAACGGCGGAACGTTTCGGCCGATCAGCTTCAACGTGCCAGCAGGCACGCTGCTGGCGGCCGAATACCCGTCGCCGTGCGGTGGCTACCTGGACCCGATGGGGCGCGTCATCGACGTGGTGTTCGGCGCCATGTCCAAGGCACTGCCAGACAAGGCGCCAGCGGCGTTCTTTGGCACTATCGGCGTGGTTGCGATCAGTGGCACGCATCCACGCAGCGGCAGCTATTTCGTTGGCGTGTTTCCGTACCCCGGCGGATATGGCGCCACCAAGGCCAGCGACGGCCTGGTGAATGGAACGCCACCGCAGTCGATGGCTAACTTCATGTCACTCGAAATGTCGGAACACCGCTTTCCGATCCGCTTCGACTACTTTCGCCAGCGCGAGAACTCGGGCGGCGCCGGCTGGCACCGCGGCGGCTGTGGCACCGAATACGGCTTCACCGCCTGGGCCGATTGCAATGTGTCGGCGCTGGGCGACCGGGTCGACCACGCC
>JANOCN010000035.1:0-4687 GCA_031412185.1 Betaproteobacteria bacterium
AGAACAGATTGCTGCGGATGTGGGCCAAGAGATCGTCATGGATCAGGTTCTGGCCATCGGAGACGGTGCTGCAATCCAGGTCGGCAGTCCTCTGGTTTCCGGCGCAACCGTTACCGTAACGGTCCTGGCGCATGGCAAACACGACAAGGTAGGCATCTTCAAGATGCGTCGCCGCAAGCACTACCAAAAGCGCCAGGGGCATCGCCAGCAGTTCACTGAACTGCAAATCACGGCAATAGCCGCCTAAGAAGCATTCCGGCACGGGCCATTCGGGCCTGCGCCGATCGACTGGAGAAACTCATGGCACAGAAAAAAGGCGGCGGCTCGACGCGCAACGGACGGGATTCGAAGCCAAAGATGCTGGGCGTAAAGGCTTTCGGTGGTGAACAGGTTAGTGCCGGGGCGATTATCGTACGCCAGCGTGGCACCAAATTCCATCCTGGCACCAACGTCGGTATCGGCAAGGACCACACTTTGTTTGCTTTGACGGGTGGCGCAGTGTCATTTGCCGTGAAAGGTTCCTTGAATAAACATACCGTGAACGTTACTGCTGCCTGAAGCTGCGACCGGTTCCCATTGAAAACCCTGCGCCAAACGCAGGGTTTTTCGTTTATAAGTTCTGTTGTTACGCCTGAGCCACGTCAGCAGCCAAGGGGTGGTTGGTTCCCTTGTGCCGTGCACAGCCGACTAGCGTACGCGCAAGATTTTTTGCACCATGAAATTTGTAGATGAAGCCTTTATTGACGTCTCCGCAGGAGACGGGGGGGCTGGCTGTGTCTCGTTTCGACACGAGAAGTACAAGGAATTCGGCGGACCCAACGGAGGCGACGGTGGGCGTGGAGGTCATGTGTTTGCGGTTGCCGACGCCAATCTGAACACGCTGGTCGACTTCCGATTTTCGCGCCGGCACGACGCCAAACGCGGCCAGCATGGCATGGGCTCTGACATGTTTGGGGCCGCAGGCGACGATATCACGCTGAAAATGCCGGTAGGAACGGTGATCACCGATGCCGAGACAGGCGACGTCCTCTACGAACTGTTGACGCCGGGCGAGGTCATCACGATTGCCAAAGGCGGAGATGGGGGTTTCGGCAATATGCGCTTCAAAAGCGCGATCAACCGGGCACCGCGCCAGAAGACTCCGGGCTGGCCGGGGGAGAAGAAAAACCTCAAGCTCGAACTCAAGGTTCTGGCCGATGTCGGTTTGTTGGGTATGCCAAACGCTGGCAAGTCGACCCTTATCACGGCGATATCGAACGCACGCCCGAGGATTGCGGACTACCCGTTTACAACCTTGCACCCCAACCTTGGCGTTGTCCGGGTGGGCCCGGAACAGAGTTTCGTGGTGGCGGATTTGCCTGGTCTGATTGAAGGTGCAGCCGAAGGAGCTGGCCTGGGCCATCTGTTCTTGCGGCATCTGCAGAGAACCAGGCTGCTGCTGCATGTGGTGGACATGGCGCCATTTGACGACGCTGTCGATGTGGTGGCGCAAGCCAGGGCCATTGTCAACGAGCTCAAGAAATACGATCCGGCGCTGCATCGCAAGCCGCGCTGGCTGGTGCTGAACAAGCTCGATATGGTCGCCACGCAGGAGCGCGCCACGCTGGTCAAGGAATTCGTCAGGCGTTTCAGGTTCAAGGGGCCGGTGTTCGAGATATCCGCCCTCAACCACGAAGGGTGCGATGCGCTGGTGAAAGCAGTCTACAAACATATCAAGGCGCAGCAAGTTTTGGAACAGCCCGCCGAGCAGGTGGACCCACGCTTCACGTCAGACCCCGCTGCTTAGGCATCCGGCATTCCCTCGCAACGCGCCCAGCTCCGGCCGAGTCACCGTGATCAAGCAAACTACGCCTGCCGTGATGCGTGACGCCAGACGCATCGTCGTGAAGGTAGGGTCCAGCCTGGTGACCAACGAAGGCCGGGGCCTGGACGAACCGGCAATCGGTGAATGGTGTCGACAGCTTGCGCTGCTGGTACGCGACGGCCGCGAGGTGATCATGGTGTCGAGTGGCGCGATTGCCGAGGGCATGAAGCGTTTGGGCTGGAGCCACCGTCCGCACCAGATTCACGAGCTGCAGGCTGCGGCCGCTGTGGGCCAGATGGGGCTCGCGCAGATGTACGAATCCAAGTTGCGTGAAAACGGCCTCGGTAGCGCGCAAGTGTTGCTGACGCATGCCGATCTGGCGGATCGTGAGCGCTACCTCAATGCCAGATCGACCTTGATGACCTTGATCAAGCTGGGTGTGATTCCTGTCATCAACGAGAACGACACTGTGGTCAATGACGAAATCAAGTTTGGCGACAACGACACCCTGGGTGCGCTGGTTGCCAATCTGGTGGAGGCAGACGTGTTGGTTATCCTGACGGATCAGAAAGGCTTGTACACGGCCGACCCACGCAAGGATCCACAGGCCAGCTTTGTTGAAGAGGCGAAAGCAGGCGACAGTGCGCTGGAACTGATGGCCGGTGGCGCGGGTTCCAGTCTGGGCCGAGGCGGCATGCTCACCAAGATTCTGGCGGCGAAACGCGCGGCCGGTTCAGGTGCATCGACCGTCATCGCCTGGGGCCGTGAGCCCGATGTATTGCCGCGGCTTTGTGGTGGCGAGTCGATTGGTTCGCTGCTGGTGGCGCAAACCCAGAAGACACAGGCGCGCAAACAATGGATAGCGGACCATCTGCAGTTGCGCGGCTCGGTGATGGTGGACGCCGGTGCCGTATCCAAGCTGCGCGACGATGGCAAAAGTCTGTTGCCGATTGGCATGACCAGCGTCGAGGGGGAGTTTTCACGTGGGGATGTGATTGCGGTGCGCGACAGCAGTGGCCTGGAGATCGCGCGCGGGCTGGCCAACTACTCGAGTTTTGAAGCGCGGCTGCTATGTCGCAAGCCATCCAGCGAAATCGAGCGTTTGTTGGGTTACGTTGCGGAGGCTGAGATGCTGCACCGTGACAACCTGGTCCTGACCCGGTGACCGTTTGGGTAACCCCGGGCTCACCTGCGGGTGGCGTCCAACGGCGTGCTCTTGAGTTTGCGGATGATTGCTGCCGCTGATTGCGCAGTAGCCGCCCGACCGTCGCAAGCGCCCTGGCGCGCCAGGGCCAGGGCGTGCATCGAAGGCTGGTTGCCGTTGAGGGGTTTCCATTGCGGGTCGGCTACCGTGTTCCACTTGCCGGTTGACCCGGATCGCGCGTAGGTTTTCACCTCACCCGTAAGACAACGGATGCCTTCATAACTTGCATTGACCGTGCCGCCCGGCGAGCTTGCCACCATAACGTAACGAACGATGCCGTCACTGGTGATGCGCAGCGTTTCCGGATCTACCCCCAACTTGAGCGACACGTGCCGGGGCATGTCGATATACACCAGCGCGTCGGTCTTGAACGCCGGCGGTGGTGGCACCTCCACTTCCTTCCAGTCGGGGTCTGCATCGACCAATTGGCCGAAGGCAGGTGACATTGCGAATGCCAAACCGCAGACAAGCAGTGCACTAACCCGCATGTGCGTCCCCCTGCGTATCGACAGAAACATTGGTTTGTGGGTCGGGCTCGAACGTGGCACCAGGTGGCAATTCGAATCCTGCACCGGGCATGCCTTCGGCCCCGCCCTGGTGGTCGTGTTCACGGCCACGGGTTCCGTGGCGCAGGTAGCGGTTGCGCAGATCGTAGCGTGGTAAATAACGTGCAAGTTCCGTCAGCGCCATTTCGTAGACGCCGCGTTTGAACTCCACCCCCATCTCCAGTGGAACCCAGTAGTCGTTCCAGCGCCACGCGTCAAATTCCGGGTGGTCGGTGGCACGCAAATTCAAGTCCCAGTCGTACCCTACCAACTGCAGCAGATACCAAATCTGCTTTTGACCTTTGTAATGGCCGCGCGCGTCGCGTCGGATGTAGCGGTCTGGCACCTCGTAGCGCAACCAGTCCCGGGTACGGGCGACCACGCATACGTGCTCCGGCTGGAGCCCCACTTCTTCGTGCAATTCACGGTACATGGCCTGCTCGGGCGTTTCACCCCGATCAATGCCACCCTGCGGAAATTGCCACGAGTGGGTACGAATGCGTTTGCCCCAGAAAACCTGGTTTCTCTGGTTGAGCAGGACGATGCCGACATTGGGCCGAAAGCCGTCCCTGTCAAGCATAATCAAACCCCAATTTCTAAACTGAGTCCATTATGCACAGCAAGCGCTGGGTATCAAGGGGTTCATCCAAGCCCGAGCTCCAACCTGCGCCATGAAAGCCTCCCAGTTCTTCATTTCAACTCTTAAAGAGGCCCCTGCCGATGCGGAGGTGGCCAGCCACCAGCTGATGCTGCGCGCTGGCATGATCAAGAAGCTGGGTGCTGGCATCTACAGCTACATGCCGATGGGGCTGCGTGTCATCCGCAAGGTCGAAGCTATCGTGCGCGAAGAGATGAACCGCGCCGGTGCCTGCGAGATCACGATGCCGGCGGTGCAGCCCGCGGAGCTCTGGCAAGAGTCGGGTCGATGGGAGCAGTACGGCCCGGAGCTGCTCAGGTTCAAGGACAGGAAAGGCTCGGACTTCGTCATCGGCCCCACGCACGAGGAGGTCGTCACGGCGCTCGTGCGTGACGAGGTGAAGTCGTATCGCCAGCTGCCCATCAACCTCTACCAAATCCAGACGAAGTTCCGCGACGAAGTGCGTCCCAGGTTCGGCCTCATGCGCGGCCGCGAGT
>JANOCN010000036.1:0-7437 GCA_031412185.1 Betaproteobacteria bacterium
CGCCATCGGACCCATTGCGCAAGACTACTCGTTGCCGCTGATCCTGACTGTGCCTACCGGCCCCAACCTCACAGAGCAGAACAATCCGTTTTTATTTCGGGTCAACGCACACAACCAGCAGTTGAATGTGGCGTTGGCTGAGTTCCTGGGCAAGCAGGGATGGTCCCCCATTTCCTTCATCGCCTGGAACAACGACGCGGGTCGTGGCGGCGTGAATGGCATCAAGGAACTCCTGCCCACCGCCAAAGATGGCTACGTGGGTTATTTCAACGTGGGTGAAGTGGACTTCTCCAGCCACATCTCCAACCTGCGCAACTCCAAAGCGCAGGCGGTGATGCTGTTCATGGACGAGGAGCCAGGCAGCCTGGCGATAAAGCAAATTCGTGATGCAGGTCTGAAGGTGAACCTGGTGGGCACGCTGGCCATGGGTTCCGACCGGTTCATCAAGCGTCTGGACGCCCAAAAACTCGAAGGCATGGTTCAGTACAACGCATTTCCCCCAAATGCCGACACCCCGCGCATCAAAAACTTCAGCCAGCGCTACAAAGCCAAGTATGGTGAAGAAGCCCATGGCTTTGCCGCGCAGTCCTACGACGGCATTATGGTGACCGTGGCCGCCATGCAAGCCGCCGGCACCGTGACGGATGGCAAGGCGATCCGCGATGCGCTGTCCAAAATCGACTACCAGGGCGTGATCGGGCCCATCAAATTTGACCGCAAGGGTCAGGCCAGCCCCAATGTCTACGTCACGCAATGGTGCGCCGATGGTTCACGCCGCATCCTTTACCCCGACAACGCGAAGGCCGGTTGTGGGGCGGGTTGAGCAAGAAACCGCATGACGGAAGCCTTGCTGGAGCAAGTCATCAATGGCCTGATGACGGGTTCCATCTATGTCCTGGTTGCCCTGGGCATGGTACTAATTTACGGCGTGATGCATGTGGTGAATTTCGCGCATGGCGTCCTGTTCACCATCGGCGGATATTTGGGGCATTTCTTTTACCTGCACCTCATCGACAGCTATGTGGTGGCCACCTTGCTGTCCATGCTGTCCCTGGGCCTGATTGGAGTCCTGTTGGAACGCGGGATATTCCGGCCCTTGAGCGGCAATCTGCGCAATCAGGTGATCGCCTCGCTCGGCCTGATCCTGGCTCTGGAAAACCTGGTCATCGCCTTGTGGGGTCCGAATGCACTGCAATGGCGCGTGGCAACCACCGAGCACCTGGTGCGCATTGGGGAGCTGCGGTTCAGCGTGCACCACTTGGGCATCATCGTCATCACGATGCTGATGGTGACCCTCCTTGGCCTGTTTCTCAAGTTCACACGCTTTGGTACCGCCATTCGCGCCACCAGCCAGAGCCAAGAAGCAGCACTGGTGGTGGGCATCCCGGTGCAACGCGTGCAATGGACTACTTTTGCACTCGGCAGCATGCTCGCTGCCCTTGGCGGCTCACTCGTGGGACCGTTGTTTCTGGTGTTTCCGCAGATGGGCGACGTGCCGCTGATAAAAGGCCTGGCCGGCATTCTGCTGGGCGGCATGGGTAGCGTGCCCGGTGCGGTGGCGGGTGGCCTGATCCTCGGGGTGACCGAATCGGTCTCCACCTTGTTTCTACCAACCGACTATCGCGACTCGATCGCCTTCCTCGTGATGGTGGGTATATTGCTGCTGCGGCCCCAGGGCCTGTTTGGCATTCGCATGCGTGGTGAGGACTGAGAGCGTGAGAGGCCGTGCGCTCCCCCCTTTGCTGCTTGTGTTGTCGCTTGCCGTTCTGGGCACGGCCCCCCTGTGGGCGGCCAACCATCCATACCTGCTACACCTGCTGGTGCTGATGTGTGTGTTTGCCATTCCAGCGGTGGGTCTAAACCTGATACTGGGTTACGGGGGTTTGGTGTCGTTGGGGCACATGGGCTTTTCCGGCATTGGGGCCTATGTGGCCGCCGTGCTGATGGTGGACGCGCACTGGAACTTCTGGAGTGCGTTGTTAGCCGGCACCGTGGCGGCCGGCGCGGCCGGCGCGGTGATCGGCCTGGTGTGCTTTCGTTTCCGCGGGCATTTCTTCATGATCGTGACCCTGGCTTTCGGCTTGGTGCTCCACGCCGTCATGAACAACTGGGACGCCGTTACCCGGGGCGCCGCTGGATTTGCCGGCATTCCCCGACCAGCCCCGCTGCGCTGGGATGACAACTTGTTGTCGTTTGGCCCACTGAACAACTTCTACTACCTTGCCCTGGGTCTGGCCCTGTTCACATTCTGGATTCAATACCTGGTGGTGCGTTCCAACCTGGGGCGTACCTTGAGCGCGATGCGCCAGGATGAACGGTTGGCGCGCTCGCGCGGCGTCAACATCCTGCTCTACAAGACTGTAGTCTTCTCCCTGGGTACTGCCATTGCAGGCATGGGCGGCGTGTTGCACGTGTCCTTCCTGCGGGTGGCCGCACCCTCGAGTTTCACCATGCTGGAGAGCATCAATATGGTCCTGATTGTGATCATAGGCGGCGCGGGCTCGCTGGTGGGTCCGGCCCTGGGTGCCGTGCTGTATTTGGGGCTGCCCGAGTTTCTGCGAGTGGCCAATGAATGGCGGCTGGTGATTTTTGGTGCTCTGCTGGTGTTGATCACCTTGTATGCGCCCACTGGACTGGCCGGTTTGTTTGGCTCCTGGTGGCGTCGCCTGCAACGGCCTCCGTCCGGTGTGCATGACGCATGACCACGCTTCGCCTGCAGGCTCTCACCAAACACTATGGCGGCATTCTGGCCCTGGATGATGCTGGGTTTGACATTGAAGGGCCGGGCATTTATGGTTTGATCGGCCCCAATGGTGCGGGCAAAACCACCTTGTTCGACGCCGTTGCAGGCACCGTCACGCCTGACAGCGGACAAGTATGGCTGCATGGGCGTGATGTCACGGGGTTTCCGGCGCACCGCATGGCCGCGCTGGGCGTAGCGCGGACGTTTCAGGAGTGCCGCATCCTTGCTGAAGAAACCTGCCTGGACAATGTGCTGTTTTCGGCGCAGCCCAAAGGACTCGCCGCGTCCCTGGCACAGGTGTTTACGCGCGCCGAGGGCCATCGGCGCATCTTCAAGGATGAGGCTATGCGCCTGCTCAGTCTGGTTCGCCTGCAGGACTATGCCCACACACCCGCCTCGCAGCTATCTTTTGGCCAGCGCCGTCTGCTGGAAATTGTCTCGACCTTCATTTCCGCGCCTGAGATCTTTTTGCTGGACGAACCGGCCTCCGGCGTGAATCCATCGCTGCTGCAGGTACTGGGCGATTTCATTCGCACCATGTATGCGGAACGCCCCCGAGTGTTTCTGCTGGTGGAGCACAACATGGAGTTTGTGATGTCGATGGCCCAAGACATCATCGTGATGCACCAAGGCCGTGTGCTGGAGCGCGGCTCGCCCGAACAGATTCAAGGCAGCCCTCAGGTGTTGGAAGCGTATCTGGGATGAGCGCTATGCTTTCTATTCGCGACCTGAGCGCCAGTTATGGGGGCCGCCACATTCTGGAAGGCGTGAACCTGGATGTCCATGCCGGCGAGATCGTCACCGTCATCGGGCACAACGGCGCTGGCAAATCGACCTTGCTGCGCGCTATTTTCAACCTGATCCCCTGGCGCAGTGGGCAGATCGCACTGCGGGGCCAGGATGTGACCCGCTTGGCTTCCGACAAGTTGCTCGGTGCCGGCATTGCCTACATTCCACAGCACCGCAGCGTATTTCCGCGGCTGACGATTGAGGAAAATCTGCAAATGGGCGGCTACCTGGTGCGCGACGCCGCGCTTCTGCGAGAGCGCATTCAAAAGGTGCTGCACCTCTTTCCCGTACTCAAAACACGCGCGGGCCAACTGGCGGGATCGATGTCGGGGGGTGAGCAACGCATGTTGGAAATAGCGCGCACCCTCCTCCAGGACCCGCAACTCATCATGCTGGATGAGCCCTCGATCGGACTCGCGCCCAAGTTGGTCGATACGGTGTTCCAGAATGTTCAGCTGCTGCGCGACCAGGGCAAAGCCATTCTGATGGTGGAACAAAACGTGAAGAAAGCGCTGGGTATTTCGGACCGTGGGTGCGTGATGGAATTGGGCACCATGCGCATTCAGGACCAGGCGTCGCGCCTGGTCGATGACGAACGTGTCGCTCGCATGTATCTCGGCAAGCGCTGACGACACGCGCCACTCAATGGCGTCGCAGATCAGTGAACTTTTTGCTTTTCCAGGAGGCGTCGCCCGACATCAGGGCCTGGGGTGCCACAAACACCACCAGAGGCGTCACAGCACAGGCGTTTTTCACGCACTGCGCCAGGGCTAGCGACCGTGCGGGATCTGCAAAGTCTTCCACCTGCAATTCGAGCACGTCCCCCGCCAGAGCATTCCGCGGATCGACGCGGATTACACGTAGCTGGTAGGGCCTGGCACCCAGAAGGGCATCCAGCGCCTGTACGACTACGCCCGGATTAACCAGCATGCCCTTGATTTTCACCATCGCATCGACACGACGAGGCATTTGAACCAAGCGGTCCGTGATGGCAGCGCAGTGCGGACACGGCAATTGCGTGCGCACGGAGATGTCGCCCAGAGCATAACGAAGCAAGACGGTGCCCCGGCGCTGCAAATGCGTCAGGACCACCAGTCCGGGCTGGCCATCGGGGACGGGCTTGTGGGTCTCAGGATCGACCACCTCCACCAGCATCTGTCCTGGCAAAGGATTATGGTAACCAGAGCCCGGCACACACTCCACCATGCCGCCCTGCATTTCGGTCGAACCGTAGGAAATACTGATGTGCGCCTGCGCGGCCCCGGCTTGGCGCAGCGCTTGCTGCATCTCATCGCGGGCACCTTCGGCCAGAGCCTCACCGGTGACGAACAGCAACCGCACGGCGCTGAAATCTGCGCCCTTCTCCACCGCCCGTTGCACCACCCGGTAGATATAACTAGGGACCCCCCACAACACGGTGGCGCGTTGCAACGCCACAAGTTCGACTACACGGTCCAACCCGTTGCCCAGAGTGAAGAACTCGGAGGGATTGCCCGGCATGGCGGAAAATACCGGCACGTTCATGCTCGCGGCTGCGTGCAGCACCCGGATCCAGGCCCCGTGTGGAGTTTGAGTCAATGGAAACAGATTTGCAATCAGGTCGCGTTGCGTCACGCCACGAAGCTTCAGCATATTGCGCTGCAGCGCCAGGATATTGAAAAAGTCGTAGCTGGTCGAGACAAATGGCGTCGGCTTGCCCGAGGTGGAGCCGGTGGTGTACATGATGTCCCAAACCATGCGCATTTCCAGGGGAAGCCCTTCACTGCGAAGCACGAAGCGCCCGGGCGCCGCCATGTAATCGGTTTTTTGCGTCAAGGGAAGTTGTTGCAGATCGGTCAGCGTGGCGAAACTGCTGCGATGCAGGCCTCGTTGGGCCATGACCTCACGGTAATGGTCGTGACGATCACACACCAGGTCCATGGTCTGGCCAAAAGCCTGTTCGCGGGCTTGCTGCAACGCGGACAGGTCGGGAAAAGACGACTCTGTGTTCATGGCTTCCCACGCACTGGGCGCTTTATCCTAGGTCTTTGGGCCCAGCAGGCAGGCGGAGACGATGCTAACGAAATGCGCCGCCGCAGGCCCTTCGTACCCGACAATTTTTCCCTCTTCGTCCCAACGCCTCAAGCGCAGTGCATCCGCAAAGAAGGGCTCCGCTTCGAACGCCTTGGCTTGTGCCGGGGCCATCGGGCCACCCTGGAGCTTGAGCGATAGCCGGGAGGCGTCTGACAGACGGTCAAAGTAGCCTGGCTCCATACTGGCCAGATAGCGTTTGGCAGCGACGTGCAAACGCACCGGCTCGGTGACCTCGAGCCCGAAATACTGCGACAACCAGACCGAGCCCACCGACTCATGCTGGGTGTCGATGCCGCTGTCGGCGACGTCTTGCGGCAGGTCGTGCAGCAGGTGGCCGATGTCATGCAGAAAGGTCGCGGCCACCAGGGCATGTGTTGCGCCGTCGCGCTCGGCAAAAGCTGCGCACTGAACGGCATGGTCGAGCTGACTCACGCCCTCGCCATAACCTTCGTGGCCACGCCTGGCGAAGGCGGCTTGGATTTGTTCTATGGCTTTCTTTATCTCTGGCTGCCGGTCGGGGTCGGGGAAATTGGGGTCAGGGAAATTGGGGTCAGAGCCCGATTTCGTTCGGCTTGGTATCGGTCCTGTAGGGGCGCTGTCCTGAATCGTGATCTGACCCCAATTTCCCCGACCCCAATTCCCTGTCTCGCGGCGCAAGACCAATCTGCGGCTCTCCAATGCATCACCGTCTATATAACAACCCTGCAAGTGGCGTTTGCCGAGGCTGGGGTCAAAGGCAGTGCGTCCATGCAGGGTGCGGTCGTTGTGCATCACTACACAATCGCCGGGGTTCAGCCGAAAAATCAGCCCGAGTTCGGGACGCTTCAAAATGTGCGCAAAGGTGATGTAGGCGCTGTACCAGCTTGCCGCCACATCTGCCGGGGCATCGAGCCAGTCAGCCGAGCGGTTGTTGAAGTGCACGGCCCGCACGGCACCGTCCACATCGGTGGAAATCAAGGTCTGCCGCGCTACCAGCTCAGTGGTGGCATCGGCGTAGCGAAACGTCATCGGCACCCTGGACAGCAGATCGAATGCCGCCGGGTCCTCGCGGCGCAGTATGTCGGCCGCATGGAAACCGTCCACCAGCATAGTGTCGCCCCCCGGCGCATCGGACTCCAGGCAATGCAGCAGTTGTACGCCTGGCGAGGGGTGGCGATAGGGGTTGTCGGAGTGCACGCCCAGGCCGACTGCCGTGTAGGCGAGGTTGGTCGGGTTGGGTACCGACTTCACGTCGAACAACCGCCCGTAATTCGTGACGCGTACATAACCGAGACGGTCGCCCACCTGCGCCACCGTGCCGGGCTCGCGCGCAACGTTCTTCAGCACGCCAAAACCCAGCACCGCATAACGCTCCAGCCAGGCCAGCTCTGCGGCAGGGTCGTCCAGCATCTGCAGCCAGTCCCCGCTGGGCAGGTCCGCACCCATGCGCCGGTCCCAAAGCTGGGGTTTGTTGGCACGACGCCTGCGCGCGGCGGGGGAGAGCTCATGCGCTGCAAGCCAGGCGGCGGTGTACTCCGACCTGTGGCCATCCGACCATACAACACGCAGCGTCTGCGGGTCGCTCACGCTGGCCTCGCGCGCAACCAGGTGCGCTGGCAGGTCCACGATTTCGTACAGTTTCTGGCCGTTGCCCGGGTGGCGGCACAAGGGACAATGGCAGTTGTCGCGCAACCAGCAATGCGCAGCACTCCAGCTCTGGCCATCGGCCCAGTGCAGTGCAATACCGCCGGGAGCCGCCGTCACACGCAGCAAGTTTTGCATGGTGGTCTCTCTGAACAATTCGCTATAACACTGCGCTACCGCTTTGCCGCGCGCAATGCCACCAGGCCGGC
>JANOCN010000037.1:0-1650 GCA_031412185.1 Betaproteobacteria bacterium
CTATGTTTGGTGGTAATGTCCAACATAAAGTATATTCAGTGCCTGTATTGCGTATATTTTTCTGCAACGGAATGCAGACTGGGCCTACCTTACCACCCATTTCGTGGACTGACAACCTGTTTGCACCGATGCTGACTTTTCCGCACTTCGAGCCACATTTCGCACGCGAAAACTGGACGCTTCCGTTTGTGCTCCAGCACCAGGCCAAAGCCCACCCCGACCGCCCTTTTCTTTCCTGGACCGATGCGGGCACGCCGCGTTCATTCGCCGAGGTCAATGCCACCGTCAATCGGCTTGCGCGTGGCCTCGCGAATTTTGGTATCCAGCGCGATGAACATGTGTGTCTCCTGCTGCCCAACTGCCTGGAGTTTGTATTTGCGTGGTTCGCGCTGAACAAGCTCGGGGCGGTCGAGGTTGCAATTAGCGACGCATACAAAGGCAGCTTCCTGACCCATCCGCTGCAACTGTCGCAGGCGACGACTCTTATCACCACAGCCGTGTTGGCACAGCGCCTGGTGGAGTTAGAAGATGCAATTCCGATTCGACGGATTCTTCTAGTGGACGACCCGGGCGACCAGCAACCTGCAGAGCCGCCCGACTTTCGCCAAATTGCAATCCATCGCCTCGCCGATCTGTATTCCGACGACTCCAGCGACCTCCCCTTGGTACCTACGCCGCAAGACTGCGCGGCGGTACTGCTGACCTCCGGCACCACCGGGGCGTCCAAGGGGGTCATGATGCCGCACTCGCAGTTCTACTTCTTTGCCGAAGAGGACGTGCAACTCATGCGGCTCACTGAGAGCGATGTCTACATGACGGGTTTTCCGCTGTTTCACGGCAATGCGCAGTTCCTCACCGTATACCCTTGCCTCATCGCCGGTGCCCATTGTGTTTTGTACCCGCGTTTCAGTGCCTCGGATTGGGCCGGTCGCGCGCGGCGCAGCGGTGCCACCGTCACCAACCTGCTCGGCGCGACGATGGCATTTATCTGCTCCCAGGCACCGTCGCCCGACGACTTGGCCCATCGCATCCGGTGTATTTACGCAGCGCCACTCTCACCCGATCTGGCGGCACCGTTCTCGGAACGGTTCGGTGTGCGCGAGTTCGTGGATGGTTTTGGCCAGACCGAAATCTCCAACGTATTCATGACACCGCCCGGTGCGCCGCGCCCCGCTGGCGCCAGCGGTGTATTGGTAGACCAGTGGTTCGAGATCAAACTGGCCAACCCCGACACCGGCGAAGAAGTGCCGGAAGGCCAGGCGGGTGAGTTGCTGGTACGCCATAAGGTAGCTGGCACCATCTCGAGCGGCTACCTGGGCATGCCGGACAAAACCATAGAGTCGCGCCGCGACCTATGGTTTCACACCGGCGACGCGCTGCGACGGGACGCCCAGGGTTGGTACTATTTTGTAGACCGCGTGAAGGATGCGCTGCGTCGGCGCGGCGAGAACATTTCGTCATTTGAAGTGGAAGCGGTTTTGCGGGCACATCCCGGCGTTGCAGACTGCGCCGTAGTGGGTGTGGCAGCTGACCAGCAGGCGGGCGAAGACGAGGTGATGGCGTTTTTGGTGGTACAGCCTGGTCACCAGATCAACTTTGCAGAAATCGCCGACTGGAGCGAAGCGCGTATGCCTGGCTTCATGGTTCCGC
>JANOCN010000038.1:0-2088 GCA_031412185.1 Betaproteobacteria bacterium
TCGGCCCAAGACAGCTATCTGGTCCCGACTACGTTCCGGCTGCGAATGCTTCGTGCAAGCTGAGATAGACGCGGCCCTCAAGCTTCTTTCCCAGCGATGTAGCTTTGAGGCGGTCCATCACCGGCCCCTTTACCTCAGCCAAGGCCAGTTCGATACCACGCTTGCTCAGGCTCTGTTCCATCTGGGTCAGCACGCCCAGCGCAGTGGCGTCAATCTGATTGACTGCTGCACACGCCAGGAGCACACGCTTGATGGATGGGTCGTGAACCAGGAGACCTTCAACATGGTCCTCTACCAGCGCGGCATTGGCAAAGTACAGGCTTTCATCCACGCGCAGCGTGAGCAAACCAGGCACGGTCTCAACGCGATGCCGTTCGACATTCCTGAAGTGCTCGGTTCCGGGAACGCGCCCCACGACAGCCATATGCGGATGGCTGCTCCGCCACACCAACACACCCAGTGACAAGGCAACCCCCATCAAGATACCCGCCTCGACCCCGAACGCGACAACGCCGAGTGCCGTCGCCAGCAGCGAGAAAGCATCTGCGCGGTCGTAGTGCCAGGCTTCCTTCAAGGTTTCCGTGTCGACGAGAGAACTGACCGCAACGATGATGGTCGCCGCCAGCACTGCATGCGGCAGGTAGTGGAAAAGGCCCGTCATCCACGCGATGACCATGGCCATCAATGCCGCGGAAATGACCCCCGCCAAGGGGGTGTTGTGGACTTGACCCCGTTACACGGACAGTTTGTGACTTGATTATCAAGTGGAAACGGTGAGCTCAGGGGCAGGGTTATCCACCGGCGGCGTGGCGCATGCCACGCAAGAGCCGACGGTGGGTAACCCGTGTTGACCGAGCTGCATTTGGTTTTTGTCGATGTGCATCCTTTCAAAGTTGGCTGGTGATTTCTGACCCAGCGAGCTGTGCCGCCGGCGCGGGTTGTACCAACCCTCGATGTACGTGAACAAGGCCAGCCTGGCCTCGGTTTTTGTCTGCCAGCTGCGCCGGTCGATCAGTTCGCATTCCAGTGTGGCGAAGAAGCTCTCGGCCATCGCGTTGTCGTAGGCGTCGCCCACCGTTCCCATGGACGGGCGCACACCCATCTTCTTGCACCGTTCGCCAAACGCGACGCTGGTGTACTGGCTGCCCTGGTCGCTGTGGTGGATGACCGCTTCGGGTTTGCGCTGCTGCAGCGCCATGTTCAATGCAGCCAGTACCAGTTCATTGGTCATCTGCTCGCCCATGGCCCAGCCCACGATGCGCCGACTCCACACATCGAGCACGATGGCCAGGAAGATGAAGCCCGCCCAGGTCGGCACGTAGGTCATGTCGGCAACCCAAAGCTGGTTGGGGCCGTCAGCCCTGAACTCACGCTGGACCAGGTCCGGGGCCGGGCGTTGCCGCTGGTCACGCCGGGTCGTCACCACGAAGCCACGACGTCGGCTGACACCTCGGATGGCGTTGCAGCGCATCAGGCGCGCCACCCGTTTGCCTGCGACGCGCACGCCTTGGTCGATCAGTTCGGCCCGCACTCGTGGCATGCCATAGGTGCCATCGGACTGGGCGTGGATCGCACGGATGCGTTCGACCAGTACGGCATCCTCAATACTGCGCCTGGACGGCGCGCGCAGCAGCCAGTCGTAGAAGCCGCTGGGGGAGACTTTGAGAACTCGGCACATGGCGTGGACAGGTAGATCGGCCTGGTTCGCGTTCACGAGTTCATAGACCCGATGGACGTCTTGTCGCCCTTCACGGCGAACCAGGCCGTAGCCTTTGCCAGGATATCGCGCTCCATCTTGAGTTGTCGGTTCTCGCGGCGCAGTCGCGCCAACTCATCGCGCTCAGCGCTGCTCAGGACATCCTTGCTACGCACGGGCTTGACGCGATCAGCAGCAGCTTGCGCCACCCAAGTCGAGATGCTTTGGGGCGTGCAATTGAACTCACGCGCAAGTTGGGTCGGTGAGCGGCCGGATTGGACCAATTCGACCATTTGTCGGCGGAACTCCGCCGGATAAGGGGGCTTCGATTTCGGCATTTCGGACTCCTTCCTCCATTACGGTAAGGTGTCCGTGAAAAAGGGTCAACTTCA
>JANOCN010000039.1:0-2758 GCA_031412185.1 Betaproteobacteria bacterium
CTGAGTTACGCCACCGAGAAGAAGCTGGCCAAAGACAAATCCGAGTTTGGCACCAAGGGTGCGATCCAGGGTGTTGCTGGCCCCGAGGCGGCCAACAATGCGGCCATTACCGCTACGCTGATCCCGCTGCTTACGCTGGGCATACCAACCTCCAACACGGCCGCGATCCTGCTGGGTGCGTTCCAGAACTACGGCATCCAGCCCGGGCCGCAACTGTTCACCACTTCGGCTGCTTTGGTCTGGGCGCTGATTGCGTCGCTGTACATTGGCAACGTGATGCTGCTGATACTGAACCTGCCGCTGGTAGGCCTGTGGGTCAAGCTGCTGAAGATTCCGAAGCCGTACCTGTATGCAGGCATCCTGATTTTTGCCACGGTGGGTGTCTATGGCATGCGCCAGAGTGCATTTGACCTGGTATTGTTGTACGCCATTGGCCTGGTCGGGGTGGTGATGCGCCGCTTCGATTTCCCCACCGCGCCGGTGGTGGTGGGCATGATTCTCGGGCCGCTGGCAGAGGCACAATTGCGCAACGCCTTGTCGATCGGTGAGGGCAGGTGGGGCGTATTTCTGGAGCGCCCGATGTCGGCTACGCTGCTGGCCATTACGGTGGCCGTTCTGGTGTTGCCGCGCTTGATCAAATTATGGAAGGGACGGAGCTGACATGACAATGCCAACCATCCGGCAAGTACGGGCGTTCACGGTGCGTGGCGGCGGGGCCGACTACCATGACCAGGGCACGGGACATTGGATCGACGACCATATCGCCACCCCGATGGCGCGCTACCCCGAGTACCGGCAAAGCCGCCAGGCGTTTGGCATCAACGTTCTGGGAACCCTGGTGGTGGAAATCGAAGCCAGCGACGGCAGCGTCGGGTTTGCGGTTACGACCGGCGGAGAAATCGGCGCCTTTATCGTCGAGAAACACCTGGCGCGGTTTCTCGAAGGCCGCTGCGTGACCGAGATCGAGAAAATGTGGGACCAGATGTACTTTGCCACGCTGTATTACGGCCGCAAAGGCGTGGTGGTCAACACCATCTCGGGGGTCGATCTGGCACTCTGGGATCTGCTGGCCAAGGTGCGCAAGGAGCCGGTGCATGCGCTGCTGGGCGGGCCGGTGCGCGACGAATTGCAGTTCTATGCCACTGGCGCGCGGCCCGATCTGGCCAAGCAGCTCGGGTTTATCGGCGGCAAGATGCCGCTGCAGCACGGCCCGGCCGAGGGCGAAGAAGGTTTGCACAAAAACATAGCCAAGATTGCCGAGATGCGCAGCCGGGTGGGGCCGGACTTCTGGTTGATGCTGGACTGCTGGATGAGCCTGGACGCCAACTACGCGCTGCGCCTGGCGCATGCGGCGCACCCGCACGGACTCAAGTGGATCGAAGAGGCGCTGCCGCCCGACGATTATTGGGGTTATGCCGAGGTGCGGCGCAAGTTGCCGCCCGGTATGTTGCTGACCACGGGTGAACACGAGGCCACGCGCTGGGGCTTCCGCTTGCTGCTCGAGATGGGCTGCTGCGACATCATCCAGCCCGATGTGGGGTGGTGTGGAGGCCTGACCGAGCTCATCAAGATATCGGCGCTGGCCGACGCGCACAACACGCTGGTGGTGCCACATGGCTCGTCGGTCTACAGCTACCACTTTGTCATCACGCGGCACAACAGCCCGTTTGCCGAATTCCTGATGATGGCACCGCAGGCCGACAAGGTGGTGCCGATGTTCACGCCGCTGCTGCTGGATGAACCAGTGCCGGTGAACGGGCGCATGAAAGCCAGCGCGCTGGACCAGCCGGGCTTCGGCGTGCGGTTGAATCCGGACTGTGCGCTGCACCGACCCTACCCGCGCTGAAAGGGCCACGCTGATTCGCTGATGGGCGCACGCGCTGACCTGCTAAATTCCGGTATCCAAGGAGTCAGGAATGCAAACTTGTATGGTCCAGGGGCAAGCGGTGCCCGACGCGCTGATCGGCGAAATGACCGACAGCGCCGCGCTGCTGGAGCGGCCCGATGCGCTGCGCGAGCGGCTGGCGCAAGATGGATATTTGTACCTGAAGGGTGTGTTGCCGCCCGCCCTGATAGATCAGGCGCGGCACGAGGTGCTTGGGCGGCTGGAGCAGGTAGGCGAGGTACTGCCGCCCGCACAGCAGGGTATTTTCAGCGGCGCCAGCCGCCGCGCCGAGCTGGTGCCTGATCTCGGTGCGTTCTGGAAATCGGTCAGCGAAGGGGCACATCTGCGTGCGCTCAGCCACGGTACCGCGATGCATCGCATCATGGCGCTGCTGTTTGGCGTCCCGGTACGGCCACAGGACTATATCTTTCTGCGCGCTGGCGTTCGAGGGCGCGCCACCGGCCTGCATTTCGACTACCCGTTCTTTACACGTGCGCACGACCAGGTCTGCACGGTGTGGCTGCCAATTGGCAACGTGCCGGTAGACGAAGGGCCGCTGATGGTGGTCGAAGGTTCGCACCGCTACCGTGACCTGATCGACGCCATGATCGGCTTTGACGTCGCGCGCGATACCAGCCGCAAAGCGGCTTTCAGCCAGGACGCGGTCACCTTTGCGCGAGAGCGCGGCACCCGGCTGCTGACGCGCAACTTCGAGGCCGGCGATATTGCGGTATTTGGCATGTACACCGCGCACGGTTCGCTCGAGAATCATTCACCGATCAACCGGGTGCGCCTGTCGTGCGACGTGCGCTGGCAACCAGCGTCGCTGCCTATCGATGAGCGCTACTTCGGCCCGAACCCGCCCGGCACCAC
>JANOCN010000040.1:0-3328 GCA_031412185.1 Betaproteobacteria bacterium
CGCCGGGTCGCTATACCGGCCCGGCATGCCGAGTGCGTCACACAGGTCAACCGAGCCGATATGCACAATGTCGACGCCCGGTACGGCGGCAATCTCGTCTGCGCGTTCGACCGCTTCTGGGGTCTCCAGCATTACCACCACGGTGGTTGCCGCATTCAGCACGCGCAAAGTATCTTCTAGCGGCCACGACCGGTACAACAGGTGCGGCCAGCTACCCGCGAGTGAGCGTGTTCCGTGGGGCCCAAATCGGCAGGCCTGCACGATGGCGCGCGCCTCCTCGGCGCATGAGACGTGCGGGGCGATGATGCCGCAGGCCCCGACATCCAGCATCCGGTTGGCGTAGTGGGCATCATGGCTGGGAATTCGTACCAGCGGCGTCACACCTGCTTGCAGCGCGGTCAGACAGATCTGTGCAGCTGCCGATTCTGGGATCACCGAATGCTCAAGATCGACGCTGATGGCGTCGAAGCCGCAGCTGACGGCAGCCAGGGCCACATCAACCGCCTGCATCTTCTGCACGATCATGGCAATGCCCAGGCGGCCAGCCGCAAGTGTCTCGGCCAAAGGGTTGTGCAGCACGGGCACGGATGCAGAAAGGTCAGACATGGCGACTTTTCGGGGTCATGCCAGCGCGCGCACCGCAATCACGATATCTGCGGGGGCGATAGGTTCGCCACGCAAGAACCGCATGATGTTGCCGAACGCGTGGCGCGCGACGTTCTCGACGTTGTCGAGCACCCCGCCACCAGCGTGCGGCGTGACCACCACCTGGTCCAGTGTCAGCAGCGGGTTGTCACGGCCGGGTGGTTCAGGGTCGAATGCATCCAGACCAGCGCCGCGCAACTTGCCGCTGACCAGAGCCTCGTACAGGGCAGTTTCGTCAACCAGACCGCCGCGCGACGTGTTGATCAGCACGGCACCGTCCTTCATTTGTGCGATTGACCGGGCGTTGACCATCTGGCGAGTTTCGGCGGTAAGCGGGGCATGCAGACTCACGATGTCGCTGGATGCCAGCACTTCGGCAAGCGTCGCGCGACGTACACCCAACGCCTGCTCGGTCTGCGCATCGGCCGATACTGTGTCGCAATAGATCACCTGCGCGTCGAAGCCCTGCAGGCGGCGCGCCAACATGCGGCCGATGTTGCCAAAACCCACCAGCCCCACGGTCTTGCCGGTAATCTGAAAACAGGTCTCGCGCATCTCGGGCGTTGGCCAGCGACCCTCACGCATGGCACGGTTCACGTAAGGTATGCGGCGGTACACCGCCAGCATCAACGCAATCGCCAGTTCGGCCACCGGCGCGGCGTTCGATCCGGCCGTGATGGACAAGGCCACACCCTTCTTGCGCACCGCATCCAGATCGATACTGTCGATCCCGATACCCCACTTCTGGATCATGCGCAGCTTGCCGGCCTGGGCCAGCAGGCTCGCGTGAACCGGCGCAAAACCCGGCAGCAGGAACTCGGCATGCCGCGCCAGCGCGAGCTGCTCGGTCTCGTCGTATGACGCCGCAAAACACAGCTTGAGTTCGGGCGGAGCAGCGTGGCGCACGATGTCGCGCACTGCCGGTGCCCAGACGTCCATACAGGCGACGAGATGGCTCACGTAAGTCGACTCTTGTGGCTGGTCATCAGGATGGGGCGGCGGGACCGCCAACGCATCCGATTGATTCATATCGTGTCAGGGCCGTCCAAGCGGCTTCAGCGCCACACCCGGAACCACTGCTTCCTTGGGGAACACCGTGACCATCTTGCCACCCTGCCACTGCGAGGTGGTGAACTGCGCACGGACATTCTGGAAGTTCTTGTCGAACTTGGCGCCGAAGCCGGACGCATAGGTGTTGTCAGGCTTGTCCAGCTTGGCGGCTGCGGCACGCACTTTCTCCATGTCGGTGCCGCCGGCGGCTTTAAGCGCCTCGAACAGTATCTGCGTTCCCGAATAGGCCGCCATGCCTTGCGGTGCAATCGGATCCGCCTTGTACTTAGCGCGGTAGGCCGCCAGGTATTCCTTGTTGCCTGGGCCAAACTTGTCCGTGATGTCGTTGCGCGGGTAGCCGATGACGAGCACGCCTTCCAGCGATGCGGCGCCGACCGCCTCCAGAGTCTCCGGCGTATCTCCGGTTCCGACCCACAACATCGCCGCAGGCTTCAAGCCCTGTTCGCGCATGGTGCGCATCAGCAGGTTGCCGTCCGGCACATAACCGGTCTGGATTACGATGTCCGGGTTGGTCTGCTTGGCACGCAACACGGTGTCGTTCAGGTCGATGGTGCGGGCGGAATGGTTGCCGACGCCGACCACCTTGGCGCCCAAGGCTTCAAGCATGCGTTTCTGAGCCTGCGCGACCGATGTGCCGTAGATCGAGTCTTCATGCTCGAGCCAGACCTTCAGGTCTTTCATTTCCTTCTTTATGGCGGGTGCGATCAAATTGCGCACGGTAGCCACCGAAGTGGATGCGAAGGCGCCGCTGTCCGGGCCGCTGCGGATGAAATTGGGCAGGCCGCGCTCCGTCAGGCCCTGAACCACCGCATTGGTCTCCCAGTACAGCTTGTTGTAGCGCATCGCTGTGTCGCTGGCCGTCAGCGAAATTCCGCTGACATAAGTGCCAATGAACATGTCGACCTTATCCTTGGTGGCGAGTTGCTCGACGGTTGCAATGCCCTGTTGTGGATTGGTCACGTCGCCGCGTACGAGTTCAACCTTGCGTCCGTTGATGCCGCCGGCAGCGTTGACCTGGTCCACCGCCAGTTCGTAACCCCGCGTAACCTCATTGCCGTACAACGCCATCGGCCCGCTGTACGGGTTCAGAGCGCCGATCTTGATGACCGGCTGCTGCGCCGAGGCAAGCGGTGTCCATGCGGCGGCACTTGCCAATAGCGCTATGCCGGCCAGTTTCTTGAATGCTTTCATAGGTGTCTCCTTGGGTGAATGAAAAAGTACAGTGAACTGATATTGAATCTATTCGGGCTTGATGCCCGCGACTTCGGCGATGCGCCGGAAGCGCTCGGTCTCGCTGGCCTGGAACTTGCGCATATCGGCGGGCAGCAGGGCCATCGGATCGGAACCTATTTTTGCGGTGAAATCCCGCGCGCTCTGGGTCAGCAGAATCTTCTGCACCGTATCCACCAGTTTCGCGGTTACCGCGTCGGGCGTGTCGGCGCGGACGAACATCCCGGTCCAGGTGTAGTTCACGTAGTCGGGGTAGCCGCTTTCCTTGACGGTTGGAATTTCCGGGTAATCCGGATGGCGTTTGTCGCCTGACACCGCCAGCGCCCGTAACTTGCCAGCCTTGACCTGCGGCATGGCGGCGATCAGATCGCTGACGGCCCAG
>JANOCN010000041.1:0-2354 GCA_031412185.1 Betaproteobacteria bacterium
AGTAGCACTACCGTGCGCGTGTGGGGCAATGGCCTTGGCGTTCGCCTTACCAAACCGGTTATCGAAGCCAGTGGCATGACGGCAGACGCACTGGTTAGCATAACGGTGCAGAAGGGCCGCATCACCATTGAGCCGCAGCGCAAGAAGCCGCAACTCGCAGAAATGCTGGCTGCTTTCGATCCAAAGCGGCATGGCGGCGAAGCCATGGCCTTTGCACCTTTGGGCAAAGAGGTCTTGTGATGGCAGCACCACGTCGGCTGGCCGCGCCAGAGCGCGCAGATATTGTCTGGATCGACCATGATCCACATGCAGGGCGCGAGATGCGAGGCCGCCATCCCATGCTGGTTATTTCTCCCAAGACATTCAGCGAACGCACCGGCCTGGTGATCGGTTTCCCCATGACACATGCCGAGTTCAATGCCGACAACCCCTTTGTCATTGCGATCCAGGGGCCGCGCAAAGAGATCGGGTATGTGCTGTGTCATCAGCCCAAGAGCTTCGATTGGCAAGTGCGCGGTGGCGGCAAGCATCCCTGGGGAAAGGCACCAGCGCCCGTGCTGCGCGCTGCACTGGAGAAGCTAGATGCGATTTGTGGGGTGTGCGAGAGTTAGATTAAGCCTGCGCAGTAACCGCAGCCCGCTTCGCCAACACCCCATCGAGCCAGTCACTGCGCATCACCGGCACCGCCGTCACCAGTTTTTCCGTATAGGGGTGGAACGGCCCTTCAAAAATTCGCTCGGTCTCGTCGAAGGCCACAAACGAGCCACGCAACATCACGGCAGTGCGGTGGGCGATCCGGTGCACCACGTCCAGGTCGTGCGTGATCAGCATGTACGACAGCCCCAGTTCGACCTGCAGCCTGCGCAACAGCTTGAGGATTTCTTCAGCCACCAGCGGGTCGAGGGCCGAGGTGGGTTCGTCCAGGATGATCAGGTCGGGGTCGGCCGCCAGCGCGCGCGCCACACACACGCGCTGCTTCTGGCCACCGGACAATTCGGTCGGGTAGCGCGTCAGGAAGTTTTGTGGCAGCTCCACCAGGTCCATCAGCTCCTTGGTGCGTTTGTCTACCTCTTTGCTGCCCATGCCGTAGTATAGGCTTGACGGGCGGCCGACCGCCTCCCCCACGGTCTGATGTTCCCCCTGCTTCACCGGGTTGCTGCCACCCATGCTGAAATAGAAACTGACCGGGCGGCCGATGGTCTCGAGCAGTGTCTGGCGCGGGTTCAAGGCCACGTCGGGTATCTGGTAGACGAGCTGGATCGTGCGTTTCAGGTCCTTGCTGCGTTCGGCCAGGGACTTGGGCAACACTTGGCCCTTGAACGTGATGGTGCCTGCCGTCGGCGGCAGCAAGCCGGTGATGATGCGCGCCAGGGTGGACTTGCCCGAGCCGGATTCGCCGACCACCGCAACGGTTTCCCCCTTGCGGATGTCCAGGCTCACGTCCGACACCACCTTGAAGCTGCCGTACGAGGCGTCGATGTGGTCAATCTTGAGAATGGTTTCCGGTTTGACCGAGCTCGGGTCGGCGCGTTCGTGGTGCGCCGCGCCGCGCACCGCCACCAGTCGCGCGGTGTAGTCTTGCGTGGGGGCCTGCAGCACGCCATCTACCGTGCCTTCTTCCACTTCCTTGCCATGGCGCAACACTTTGATGCGGTCTGCCACCTGCGCCACAACGGCCAGGTCGTGGGTGATGTAGAGCGCCGCCGTGCCGTATTCGCGGATCAGCGACTTGAGCAGGATCAGCACCTCGATCTGCGTGGTCACGTCCAACGCGGTCGTGGGTTCGTCCAGCACCAGAATATCCGGGCGGCAGGACATGGCCATGGCCGCCATGGCGCGCTGCAACTGGCCCCCGGACGCCTGGTGCGGATAACGCTCGCCAAAGGTTTCGGGCTCGGGCAAGTCGAGCGACTTGAACAGATGCCGGGCCCAGGTTTCGGCCTCTTCACGCGACATCAGCCCGTGGATCATGGGAGCCTCGCACACCTGGTCCATGATGGTGTGCGACGGGTTGAACGCTGCTGAGGCGGACTGGGCCACATAAGCGATGCGCCGGCCGCGCATCGCACGGCGGCCACTCGCATCGAGCTTGCGGATATCGATGCCGTCGATCTCCACCACACCCAGTGCAATGTGCACTCCAGCGCGGGCGTACGACATGGCCGACAAGCCGATGGTCGATTTGCCGGCCCCGCTTTCACCGATCAGGCCCAGCACCTCGCCCGCATGCAGGGTGACGTCAACGTTGTCCACGATGACGTTACCGGCCCGACGCCCTCCAGCCGCAGACCCTTGATTCTCAGAATTACCTTTTTTTCAGTCATGGGTGCCTTGAGGTTGTGAAGACTTTGTAG
>JANOCN010000042.1:0-8268 GCA_031412185.1 Betaproteobacteria bacterium
GGGGCCGTGGTGGTTGGGGCGGGTGGCGGAGCGAAGTATATATGATTTTGGCGGCGACAGGCCGCCAGGGGTGACATGGGCGCAGCCACCCGCCCCGGCGTCCTCGGCTTGTACATGCGTATGCGTGTACCTGCAACTGCAACTCTGACCCTACCCATGTGCTGGCCGTCAAGTGCCATCGGTACCAAGCAGGCTCAGCCGGAGCGGTGGCGTGAGATTTGGAGTAGTTCCCGATGACCCAGACGCAGTTCGACACCATCATCATCGGCGCGGGCACCGCCGGTTGCCTGCTCGCTAACCGCTTGAGTGCAGACCCCAGCAAGCGGGTGTTGCTGCTCGAAGCGGGCGGTCTGGACAACTACCACTGGATCCATATCCCGGTGGGGTATCTGTACTGCATCGGCAACCCGCGCACCGACTGGATGTACAAAACCGAGCCCTCAGCCGGGCTTAACGGCCGCACATTGTTGTACCCGCGTGGCAAGACGCTGGGCGGATGCTCCAGCATCAACGGCATGATCTACATGCGTGGCCAGTCGCGCGACTACGACCAATGGGCTGCGCAGACGGTTGACGACCAGTGGACCTGGGCCAACTGTCTGCCCGACTTCAAGGCCCACGAGAGCCACTACCGGCTGGACGCCGGGTTCCCGGAGCCCGATGCGGCCATGGCCGAATTTCACGGAGCGCATGGCGAGTGGCGGGTTGAGAAACAGCGCCTGCGCTGGGACGTGCTGGAAGCGTTCGCACTGGCGGCGCAGCAAGCCGGCTTACCCGCCACGACCGACTTCAACCGCGGCGACAACCATGGTGTGGGTTATTTCGACGTTAACCAGAAACGCGGCTGGCGCTGGAATGCCGCCAAAGCCTTCCTGCGCCCAACCGCCATGCGCCGACCCAACTTCCACCTGTGGACACAGGCCCAGGTGGCGCGCCTGCTGTTCGAGCGCGGCGCGGGGGGTGCCCTGCGCTGTTCTGGTGCCGAAGTGGTTCGCACCGGGCCGGGAGGCAAGGGCGGCGAGCGGGTCAGCGTGTCGGCTACGCGCGAAGTCATCCTGTGTGCCGGGGCCATTGGGTCGCCGCAGATTTTGCAGTTGTCCGGCGTCGGCCCGGCGGCGCTGCTGCGCCAGCACGGCATTGCGTTGCAGCATGATCTACCGGGCGTCGGGGCGAATCTACAGGACCACCTGCAAATCCGCGCTGTCTACAAAGTGCAGGGCGGAAAGACGCTGAATATGCTGGCCAACTCCTGGAGCGGCAAGGTCGGCATCGCGCTGCAATACGCCTGGTCGCGTAGCGGCCCGATGAGCATGTCGCCGTCGCAGCTTGGGGCCTTCGCGCGCAGTAGCCCGGCCATGCCTTACCCGGATCTGGAGTAGCACGTGCAGCCGCTCAGCCTGGATGCTTTTGGCCAACCGCTGCACAACTTCCCGGCATTTACTGCGAGCGTGTGTAACCTGAACCCGACCAGCCGCGGCTCGGTCCAGATCCGCAGTCCGCGCTTCGAAGACGCGCCGGCGATTGCCCCTAACTACCTGAGTACCGATCAAGACCGCAAGGTAGCCGCAGACTCGTTACGGGTTACGCGCAATATCGTGGCCCAGCCTGCGTTGCAGAGATTCCAGCCGCAGGAGTTCAAGCCTGGCGCACAGTTCCAGACCGACGACGAACTGGCCAAACTGGCAGGAGACATCGCCAGCACGATTTTTCACCCCGTGGGCACCACCAGGATGGGCCGCAGCGACGACCCGATGGCGGTGGTGGACAGCCGGCTGAAGGTGCGCGGCATCCAAGGCCTGCGGGTGGTCGACGCCGGTGTGATGCCCAGCATCACCAGTGGCAACACCAACGCACCAACCCTGATGATTGCCGAGAAAGCAGCGCGCTGGATTCTGGCCGGTTGACTGAGTCGGCCCAGGTTATGGCCGGGCGGATTCATTTGTTGAATCGCCCGGTATCCTTATTCAATTGGACTGCGCAGTGCCATCGGGTAATACTCGCCCTGCGTCCCGCAGCGGATGCGCGCCGCTTGCCCGGCAAAAGGTTGCCTCCCATGATGAACGAAGACACACGCCAGACGGTGCTGCAGGTGCTGGCATCCATGAAAGAGATGCCCGGTGCCTTGCTGCCGATACTGCATGGTGTGCAGGATGCGCTGGGGTACATACCGGCAGACGCCGTGGACGAGATTGCGCGCGCGCTCAATCTGTCGCGCGCCGAAGTGCACGGCGTGGTTACCTACTACCACCATTTCCGCCAGCAAGCCCCCGGTCGCCATGTGGTGCAGATGTGTCGCGCCGAAGCGTGCCAGTCCATGGGGTCGGAGGCGCTGTGGGCACACGCCTGCATGCATCTGGGCCGCGCCGGCCATGGCACTACGCATGACGGTTTGTTTACCCTCGAGCCGGTGTACTGCCTGGGTTTGTGTGCATCGTCGCCAGCGATAGCGGTCAACGGGCAGCTACATGCGCGGGTAGATGCGCGCAAGTTTGACCAGTTGGTTGCACAGGCGAGGGCGGCATGAGTTTTACTATCTATGTGCCGCGCGATTCGGCGGCGCTCGCAGTGGGTGCCGATGCAGTGGCAGCCGCCATTCGTGATGAAGCCCGCAAGTCCGGTGTAGCCGTGCAACTGGTACGCAACGGCTCGCGTGGTTTGTTCTGGCTTGAGCCGCTGGTGGAGGTGGCCACCGCCGCAGGCCGGGTCGCCTATGGCCCGGTAACGGCCGAAGACGTGCCGGGCCTGTTTGCCGCCGCATTTCACACCGCAGGCGCCCATCCGCTATGCCTCGGGCCGACCGACGACATCGCCTACCTGCGCCGCCAGGAGCGCCTGACCTTTGCGCGCATGGGCATCACCGACCCGCTGTCGCTGGCCGATTACCAGGCGCATGAAGGGTATGCCGGTTTACGCAAAGCGCTGGCGCTACCCGCGACCGATGTGGTGCAGCAGGTGCTCGACGCCGGATTGCGCGGTCGCGGCGGGGCGGCGTTTCCGGCCGGCATCAAATGGAAAACCGTGGCCGGTCTGCAGGCGAGCCTGAAATACATCGTCTGTAACGCGGATGAAGGCGATTCGGGTACCTATTCCGACCGCATGACGATGGAGGGCGATCCTTTCATGCTGATCGAAGGCATGACGATTGCTGCCATCGCCACCGGTGCCACCCAGGGATATATCTACATTCGCTCCGAGTACCCGCACGCCATCGCCACCATGGGCCAAGCTATCGCGCTGGCCGAGGCGGCCGGGTTTCTGGGCGACGACGTGCTGGGTTCGGGGCAGGCTTTTCAGCTGCACATACGCAAGGCGGCAGGCTCGTATGTGTGCGGCGAAGAAACCGCGATGCTGGAGAGCCTGGAGGGCAAACGCGGCATCGTGCGGGCCAAGCCGCCGATACCGGCCATCAGCGGCCTGTTTGGCAAACCCAGCGTGATCAACAATGTGATCACCTTTGCGTCGGTGCCCATCATCCTGGCGCGTGGTGCGGATTTCTACTGCAACTTCGGCGTCGGCCGCTCACGTGGCACCTTGCCGATCCAGCTGGCCGGCAATATCAAATGCGGCGGCCTGGTGGAGAAAGCGTTTGGTGTCACACTGCGCGAGCTCTTATATGACTACGGTGGTGGCTCGGCATCCGGGCGCCCGATCAAGGCGGTGCAGGTGGGTGGGCCGCTGGGTGCCTACGTGCCCGAGGCGCAATGGGACCTGCCGCTAGACTACGAAGCCTACGCAGCTGTTGGCGCGGTGGTGGGCCACGGCGGCATTGTGGTGCACGACGATACGGCCGATATGGCGCGCCTGGCACGTTACGCGATGGAGTTCTGCGCCATTGAGTCGTGTGGCAAATGCACACCGTGCCGGATTGGCTCCACGCGCGGCGTGGAAGTTATCGACCGCATCAAGAGCGGCCAAAACCGGCAGCAGCAGGTCGCGTTGCTGCGCGATCTGTGCGACACGATGGTGCATGGTTCCCTGTGCGCCATGGGTGGCATGACCCCGTTCCCGGTGTTGTCGGCGCTCGACCATTACCCGCAGGACTTCGGCATCGCTGCCCCCGAGCGCCAGGCAGCCTGACCGATTGAGCCTTCCCCAAGATGACAAACCCTGTCCGCTCCATCCTGAGCCATTTCAAGGGCTTCGTGGTTGTGCAGTTTCCTGATTGGGATCAGTTTGACGTGGCAGTGGGCTCCGTTCATACACCCCTGTTTGTACTGGTTCATGCCGACGTGGCACTCAGCTCCGTTCGTGTCATCCCGGCCTCGCGGCCTCCGTTCTTTACCTCACTGCGCCGAGCGCCACATCGACCTGAACCTGCGAGGATGGCGCGAGTACGACGCAGCGGAAGTGGCCGTCCTCGGCTTGTACAAGCATGCGTGCGCAACGGCAACTGATGCCATGAATTTCGGAACACACCCTAGTTATCCGCAAGGAGCCCACCATGCTGGAACACCTTAAACAGACCGACTACGGCACACCACTGCGTGCGTCGGCCAACCAAGTAACGCTCGAGATCGACGGCGAAAGTGTCACGGTGCCCGTCGGCACATCGCTGATGCGCGCGGCGATGGATTCGGGCGTCAAGATACCCAAACTCTGCGCTACCGACAGCCTGGAGCCGTTTGGCTCTTGCCGCTTGTGCCTGGTGGAGATCGAAGGGCGCAAGGGTTACCCGTCGTCGTGCACCACACCGGCAGAAGCCGGCATGAAGGTACGCACGCAGACGCCCAAGCTGCAGGCGCTGCGCAAAGGGGTGATGGAACTGTATATCTCCGACCACCCGCTGGATTGCCTGACCTGTTCGGCGAATGGCAATTGCGAACTGCAGGACATGGCCGGTGTTACTGGTCTGCGCAATGTGCGCTACGGTTTTGGGGGTGCCAACCACCTCCAGAGCGCGAAGGACGAATCGAACCCCTATTTCACCTACGACCCTTCGAAATGTATTGTCTGCAGCCGCTGCGTGCGGGCCTGTGAAGAGACCCAGGGCACGTTTGCGCTCACCATCAGCGGGCGCGGTTTTGCGTCGCGCGTGTCGCCGGGCCAGGACCAGCCGTTCATGGATTCGGAGTGTGTCAGTTGCGGTGCCTGCATCGAAGCCTGCCCCACGGCCACGCTGCAGGAAAAGACGGTCATCATGCTGGGCCAGCCGGAACACAGCGCCATCACCACCTGTGCGTATTGTGGGGTGGGCTGCAGCTTCAAGGCCGAGATGAAGGGCAATGAGGTCGTGCGTATGGTGCCCTGGAAAGGCGGCAAGGCCAACGAAGGGCATTCATGCGTGAAGGGCCGTTTTGCCTGGGGATATGCAACCCACAAGGACCGCATCACGAAACCGATGATTCGCAAGAACATCAGCGACCCATGGCGCGAGGTGGGCTGGGACGAAGCCATTAATTACGCCGCCAGTGAATTTCGGCGTATCCAGGCCAAACATGGCCAGGACTCCATCGGTGGCATCACCTCGTCGCGCTGCACCAACGAAGAAACCTACCTGGTGCAAAAGCTGGTGCGTGCGGCTTTTGGCAACAACAACGTCGATACCTGCGCCCGGGTGTGCCATTCGCCCACCGGTTATGGCCTGGGTCAGACCTATGGCACCTCCGCCGGTACCCAGACTTTCAAGTCGGTCGAGAAGGCCGATGTGATTGTGGTGATTGGTGCGAACCCTACCGATGGGCATCCGGTGTTTGCGTCGCGCATGAAAAAGCGCCTGCGCGAAGGTGCGCGGCTGATTGTGGTCGACCCCCGGCGTATCGATATCGTGCGTTCGCCGCATATACAGGCCGACTACCACCTGCAGCTAAAGCCTGGTACCAATGTGGCGCTGATCTCCTCATTGGCCCATGTGGTGGTCACCGAAGGCTTGTTGGCGCATGACTACATCGACGAGCGCTGCGACGAAAAGTCGTTCCTGGAATGGCGTGAGTTCGTATCCCGCCCGGAGAATTCGCCCGAAGCAATGGAGGCGGTGACGGGCGTGCCAGCGGCACAGGTACGCGGTGCCGCACGCCTGTATGCGACAGCGGGGAATGCCGCCATCTACTACGGCCTGGGCGTGACCGAACACGCGCAGGGCTCGACCATGGTGATGGGTATTGCCAATCTGGCCATGGCCACCGGCAATGTGGGCCGGGAAGGAGTGGGTGTGAACCCACTGCGCGGCCAGAACAATGTGCAGGGTGCCTGCGACATGGGCTCGTTCCCGCACGAGCTGCCGGGTTACCGGCATATCTCGGACTCCACCGTACGTGCGGAGTTCGAGGGTGCCTGGGGCGTGGCGCTGAACGCCGAGCCCGGCCTGCGCATCCCCAACATGTTCGACGCTGCCTTGTCGGGCACGTTCATGGGCCTGTATTGCCAGGGCGAAGACATTGTGCAGTCCGACCCCGACACGCAACATGTGGCCAAAGCGCTTATGGCCATGGAATGTATCGTGGTGCAGGACATCTTTCTGAACGAGACCGCCAAATACGCGCATGTGTTCCTGCCCGGCTCATCGTTCCTGGAAAAAGACGGCACGTTTACCAATGCCGAGCGCCGTATCTCGCGGGTGCGCAAGGTCATGCCGCCCAAGGCCGACCTGGCGGATTGGGAGGTCACGGTCAAACTCTCGAACGCGCTCGGTTACCCCATGCACTATGCGCATCCGCGCGACATCATGGCCGAAATAGCGGCGCTCACGCCAACCTTCCGGGGCGTCACCTACGAGATGATCGACAAACACGGCAGCGTGCAGTGGCCCTGCAACGAAGACACCCCGGAGATCGGCACTGAGACCATGCACATCGGCCACTTCGTGCGCGGCCGGGGGCGTTTCATCATCACGCAGTATGTGGCGTCCGAAGAAAAGGTGACGCGCAAGTTCCCGCTGATCCTGACTACCGGGCGCATCCTGTCGCAGTACAACGTGGGTGCGCAGACCCGGCGTACCGAGAATGTGGCGTGGCACAGCGAAGACCGGCTCGAGATGCATCCCCACGATGCGCAGGAGCGTGGCATCCGGGAGGGCGACTGGGTTGGCATCCAGAGCCGCGCGGGCGACACTGTGCTGCGCGCCCAGGTCACAGAACGTATGCAGCCCGGTGTGGTCTACACCACCTTCCACTTCCCTGAGTCGGGTGCCAACGTGATCACCACCGACAGCTCCGACTGGGCCACCAACTGCCCCGAATACAAGGTCACGGCGGTGCAGGTGATGCCAGTGGCGCAACCGTCCGAGTGGCAAAAATCCTACGGGCGTTTCAACCGGGAGCAGCTCGAGTTGCTGAAGTCTGCCAGCACAGCGCGCACTGTGCCTGAAGCATCCGCGGCGAAGTAAGGGCTGCGATGTTTATGCGGGAGCCTCCAGTTCCGCCCGTTGAAGGGTGCCAGGCGGTAGTCGTTAGCGGGCTGCGCGCAGGGGAAGCGTTCGAGCGCATGGACTGGGTGGCGCAGGAGTTGCCGGTGGCGCTCGAGTACAACGGTATAGCGCATGCAGTCATGTTGGCCACACCGGCAGACCTGGAAGACTTTGCGGTCGGGTTCTCGCTCACCGAAGGCATTGTTGACGATATGGCGCAAATCTACGCCATAGACACCACGCAAAGCGCACAAGGCACCACCTTGCAGCTGCAGATTGCGGCGTCCTGCCTGCACCGCCTCAAGGAGCAGCGGCGCAACCTGGCCGGGCGCACCGGTTGCGGGCTGTGTGGTACCGAAAGCCTGGCGCAGGCGATCCGGTCGCCCCGCGTGTTGGCGGCAACTACCTGCTTTGAGGCCGCGGCCGTGTCGCGGGCTCTGGGCGGACTGCGCCAGCGGCAGGCTTTGCTTGGCGCAACTGGCGCTACCCACGCGGCCGCCTGGTGTACGGCGCAAGGTACGATTGCGCTGGTGCGCGAAGATGTCGGGCGCCATAACGCACTCGACAAACTTATCGGTGCCCTGCTGCGGGCGCAGATGCCTGCCGGCGAAGGTTTTATCCTGATCAGCAGCCGGGCCAGCTACGAGATGGTGCAGAAGGCGGCAAGCGCCGGGGTGACCGTGCTTGCGGCGGTATCAGGTGTCACGGCGCTGGCCATTGACGTGGCGCGGGATGCAGGTGTGGCTCTGCTCGGTTTTGCACGCGGCGAAGACCTGTGTATCTACAGCCACCAGGAGCGGATTGTTCTGCACACCGCATGAACAACGACAACCTGATCCGCATGGCCAACCAGATTGGCGTATTTTTCGAGTCCATGCCGGACCACGAGGAGGCGCTGAAGGGTTTTGCCACCCACCTGAAGAAAT
>JANOCN010000043.1:0-3366 GCA_031412185.1 Betaproteobacteria bacterium
CTTCAACCAGGGGCACGTGTGCTGTGCCGGCTCACGGCTGCTGGTGCAAGAGTCGATCGCGGCGTCTTTCCTGGAGCAGCTGCGCCGACGCATGGACACGCTGCGGGTCGGATCGCCATTGGACAAATGCATTGACATGGGCGCACTCATCGACCCGATGCAGGTGCAGCGCGTGCAGCGCGCCGTGCAGGCAGCCGTTGCCGAAGGAGCCGCAATACACCAGACCCCTTACGGGCCGCAGCAGCGCGACGCGTGTTTTTATCCACCCACATTGCTGTCCAACGTGCATCCGTCCTCGATTGCAGCACGCGATGAGATTTTTGGCCCGGTGCTGGTCAGCATGACCTTCCGTAGCACCGACGAGGCCGTTCTGTTGGCCAACCACAGCCGTTACGGACTGGCCGCCAGCGTATGGAGCGAAAGCATTTCGCGCGCGATGGAGGTTGCGTCGCGCCTGCAGGTTGGCGTGGTGTGGGTGAACGCGACCAACCTGTTCGATGCCGCCGCCGGATTCGGCGGCTACCGCGAATCCGGGTACGGCCGAGAGGGTGGCCGCGAGGGTGCGTTCGAGTACCTCAAGCCGATGGCGTGGGACAACACCACCCAGCGCACATTCCCGGATGCCGTGACGGAGCTTCCCGATCTCACCCCATCGGGCGGCAAGGTGACGCTCGACCGCACGGCCAAGCTGTATATCGGTGGCAAGCAGGTGCGATCCGATGGAGGGCACGTCATGGCCGTTGTATCGCCGTCGGGGCAGCGCGTGGGAGAGGTCGGCGAAGGCAACCGCAAGGACATCCGCAATGCCGTGGCCAGCGCGCGATCGGCCGAGCGCTGGTCGGCTGCAACCGCCCACAACCGTGCGCAAGTGCTGTATTACATCGCCGAGAACCTGGATGCCAGGGCCGAAGAGTTTGCGTCCAATCTGGTGCGGTACACCGCCTGCGCGGCGCTGCTGGCGCGCCAGCAGGTAGACGCCACCATCGCCCGGCTGTTCAGTTATGCGGCCTGGGCCGACAAGTTCGAGGGTGTGGTGCACACGCCGCCGGTGCGCGGCGTGGTACTGGCGATGCACGAGCCCATCGGTGTGGTCGGCGTCATCTGCCCGCCCGAGCAGCCCTTGCTGTCGTTCATCAGCCTGGTGGGGCCACTGATCGCGATGGGCAATCGGGTGGTCGCCGTCCCCAGTGCCACCGCCCCGCTGGCTGCTACCGATCTCTACCAGGTGCTCGAGACATCCGACCTGCCAGATGGTGTCGTCAATATCGTGACTGGCGACAGCAGAGTTCTGGCGCGAACACTGGCGCAACACGACGACGTAGATGCGGTATGGGCGTTCCATAGCCGCGCGTTATGCACCGAAGTGGAGCAACTCTCAGTCGGCAACATGAAACGCACGCTGGTAGACGGGGGGCGCAGCACCGATTGGTTGCATCCGTCCAGCGAAGGGCGGGCTTGGTTGCACCATGCGGTCCAGGTCAAGAATGTCTGGGTGCCCTACGGTGACTGAGAGAGGGGGAGAGGCCAAGGCGCAAATTCTCACCCGTGCGGGAATGGTGCATAACTAACATCTCCATGCAGCGCAGGCAAACAGCTCCCGAAGCTCCCGAAGCTCCCGACCGTCAAGAGCGCGGTTCGCAGGATTCGGGCATGGATATTGCGACCCCTGATCGCGTAGAAATAGTTGAATGCTTGGCAGGCAAGTGTTAGTATTCTAACAATTGTCAGAGTCCCTTCGTTGTCTACCAAAAAACGTTTATCCACCAAGGACAAGATCATGCAGATTTCAAGACGTAAAGTAGTGCAGGTGTTGGCGAGTGGCGTAGCCGGTAACACGCTGGCTCTGCCTTCTTTGGTGCGCGCGCAGGAGGCGCGTGAACTGGTGCTTATCACCTACCCGGGGCGTCTGTCGGAACCGCACCGTTGGCTGGCCGACCAGATCGAGGCGCGCCACGCCAACCTGAAGATTCGTCTGGTGCCGTCCGATAGCCAGGACATGGTTGCGCAGATCAAAGCGGCGCAAGGGTTCTCCCCCTACGACGCAGCGCCCAACGACGAACCGCCGCACCTGATCGGTATCAACGAAGGCTATCTCGCGCGGCGCAATCCCGGCGCGCTGAAAAACCTGGATGCGGTGTACCCGGAATTGCTGCGCAAGAGCCAGGGTTACGGCGTGCCGGCCACCTATTCGCTGGTCGGCATCGCCTACAACACGTCGTTGGTGAAGACGCCCCCGCTGAGCTGGGCCGATCTCTGGAAACCCGAATACAAGGGCAAGGTCGGCATCGCACGCACCTCGTCGAACCTCGGCCTGGCCACCCTGGCGATCGCAGCCAAGACGCATGGCGGGTCGGAGACCGACCTGGATGTCGGCTGGGACCGCCTGAAGGCGCTCGACGCGAAGGCCGCGCGTTCGCCGGCCAGCCTGACGCAGATGTTGGAGCGCGAAGAGATCGCGCTGGCACCGCTGTGGAACAACAATACCGCCGCTGCCGCCAGCAAGGGCTTGCCGATCGCATTCGTCAAACCCAGGCCGGGTGCCATCGCCATAATTTCGTTCTTCTCGGCGATCGCCAAAACCCGCCATCCAGCCCTGGTCGACGAATGGCTCGACGGTGTGCTGAGCCCAGCTTACCAGGCGCGGGCCGCCGGTGCACCGTATTACTTCGGCCCCACGGTACGCGGTGTCAGTGTGCCGGCCGAGGCACGTGCCTACACACCATCGACACCGGAGGAGGTGCTGGCACTGCAGACCATCGACTGGACCAAGATCGTGCCAGTGCGCGGCCAACTGGTCGAACGCTTCGACCGCACATTCGCAATGTAGTAGGCAATCCAAGGAAATATCACATGTCCATTCCACTTTTTCGTCGCAGTTTCATCAAGGGCGCCACCGGTGCCGTATTAGGGGCGGTAGCGCCGCAGCTCGTACGTGCGCAGGAGCCGCGTGAACTCGTAATCGTCAGCTTCGCAGGTGCCTTGCAGGAGCCGCACCAGTGGCTGGCCCGGCGCATGGAGTCACGCCACCCGGGGCTGCGTATCCGGCTGGTGCCCAGCGAAAGCCAGGACGTCGTGGCCCAGCTCAAGGCCGCACAGGGCTTCTCGCCCTACGACACGATGCCCAACGGTGAGCCGCCGCACTTGATCGGAATCCGCGAAGGTTATATCCAGAAGGTCGATGTGAAAGCGATTCCCAACTACGGCAACGTGTTTCCGGAATTCATCCAGAAGAGCCAGGGCTACGGCGTTCCCGTCAGTTACTCTCTGATCGGTATTGCCTACAACGAGAAGCTGGTAAAAACACCGCCCAAGGCATGGACTGATCTGTGGAAGCCGGAATACCGTGGCAAGGTTGGCATCCCCCGC
>JANOCN010000044.1:0-4667 GCA_031412185.1 Betaproteobacteria bacterium
ACACCCAGCAACAAGGCTGCCGCCAGCAGCGCCAGCACCAGCCATTTGCCCAGTTGTTTCATGGCCGCATTTTGCATGCGTTGGCAAGCGGCCATGGCAGACCAGGGACAAGCCCGTGGCAGCGGGGTTGGCAGCGAAGCGGTAGTATCGAAGCCCCTGCACAACGTGCACCCCATCCCTACTCTACTGAGACGACCTGCCATGAAGCTCTACTACTCCCCAGGTGCTTGCTCCCTGTCCGCCCACATTGCCTTGAAAGAAGCCGGTCTGGCTTTTGAGGCGGTTGCCGCACCCACCAAAACCCACAAGCTGCCCGATGGCACCGATTACTACAGCATCAACCCGCTGGGTTATGTGCCGCTGCTGGAGCTCGACGACGGCACCCGGCTGCGTGAAGGCCCGGCCATCGTGCAATACATTGCCGACCAGGCGCCTGGCAAGAACCTGGCACCCGCCAACGGCACACTGCCGCGGTACCAGTTGCAGTCGTGGCTCACGTTTATCGGCACCGAGTTGCACAAGAACTTCGGCCCATTGTTCAGCCCGGCCACACCGGATGACACCAAGACTGCCACCAAAGACCGGATTGCGGGCCGCCTGAAATGGGTCGAAGGGGAGCTGGCCGGCAAACAATACCTGATGGGCGACACGTACACGGTGGCCGATGGTTATCTGTTCACGGTCAGCAATTGGGCCGGGCACGTGGGCCTCGACCTGTCGCCCTACCCGAACCTGCTTGCGTACCGGGGCCGCATTGCCGCGCGCCCAGCCGTGGTCGAAGCCATGAAAGCCGAAGGCCTGATCAAGTAATCCGGGGTTGCATGGCAAGTTTATTTGACCCCGTACAGGCGGGTAGCCTGCACCTGGCCAACCGCATCGTGATGGCACCACTCACGCGCAACCGCGCGCCTGGTGCCATTCCCACGCCGCTGATGGCCACCTACTATTCCCAGCGCGCCAGTGCCGGGCTCATCATTACCGAGGCCACCGCCATCAGCCACCAGGGGCAGGGCTACTCCGACGTTCCGGGCATCTGGAGCGACGCCCAGGTGGCGGCATGGAGGCCGGTTACCGATGCCGTGCATGCGGCGGGGGGAAAGATCGTTATACAGCTCTGGCATGTGGGCCGGGTCTCGCATGCGGATTTGCAACCTGGCGGCGGAGCGCCGGTTGCGCCGTCTGCCATCGCCGCCAAGACAAAAACCGTGCTGATCCATGACGGTGTGCCCAAGTTTGTGGAAACCTCCGAACCACGGGCTCTGCGCGCCGACGAGTTGCCCGGCATCGTGGCCGATTACCGCCATGCGGCGCGATGCGCCATCGCAGCCGGGTTCGACGGCGTGGAAGTACACGCGTCAAACGGTTACCTGCTGGACCAATTTCTGCGCTCCAGCTCTAACCACCGCACCGACACATACGGCGGCGCGGTCGAGAACCGCGCCCGCCTGCTGCTGGAGGTTATGCAGGCCATAGCGCAGGAAATCGGCGGCGCGCGGGTCGGCATACGCCTGTCGCCAGTGACCCCGGCAAACGACGTATTCGACGCCCACCCGCAACCCCTGTTCGAGTATGTGGCGCGCCATCTCGGGCCGCTGGGCCTTTCCTACCTGCACCTGATCGAAGGTGCAACCGGTGCCGCGCGCGATCACACCCAGGGCGACAAACCGTTCGACTATGCAGCCTTGCGCGCGGCCTACCGCAGCGCCGGTGGCACCGGGGCCTGGATGGTCAACAACGGCTATGACGCTGCGCTCGCCGACCAGTCGCTGGCGCAGGGTGCCGACCTGGTGGCTTTTGGCAAACTGTTCATTGCCAACCCGGACCTGCCCCGGCGGCTGCGCGAAGGCGCAGCGCTCAACACCCCGGACCGCGCCACCTTCTACGGCGGGTCGCAGAAGGGTTACACCGACTACCCGGCGCTGGCATGAAATTCCAGATGGCCCCCAACTCGGTGTTTGCCGTGCTGCTGCGCTCGCCGTGGTGGATCAGTTTTGTGCTGGTGGGTGCCCTTTGTCTGGCCTCGGCTGCATTGTTGCCTGAGCGTTATGTGGTGTTCGGCATGATGGGCGCGTTCCCGTTTCTTGTGGTGGGCGTGATTGCGGCGTTCCGGCAATTGCGCGCGCTGGGTCCCGACACGGTTTCGGCAACATTGCAAACCGCAGCCGCCATGTCGTGGCGTGAGTTCGGCGACGCACTGGAGCGCGCCTACCAGCGCCAGGGCTTCACCGTGGCACGGCTCGACGGCCAGGGCGCGGACTTGTTGTTGTCCAAAGCCGGGCGCTCCAGCCTGGTGGCCTGCAAACGCTGGAAAGCGGCCAACCATGGCACCGAGCCGCTGCGTGTGCTCAGCCAAGCCACCAAGGCCCGCGATGCCAGCCACAGCATCTACGTTACGCTGGCCGATGTGGGCGAAAAGACGCGTCGTTATGCCGTGCAAAACCAGATCGACCTGCTGTACGGCAACGCACTGGCGCAGTTGCTGGGTGTACTGGCGGGCAGCAAGAAAAGCTAGCAGAGCGGTCGGTCGCCAGCTTTACAAACTGTTATCCAGCCGCAATGGCACAGATACACGGGGCGCGCAAACTGCCTTTCAACCTGACGCCGACTGTGTGTGTTCAGGCTTCTTCTCCCCGAAAGGAAGTTCCCATGAAATCAGTATTGAAACCACTGTTGATCTCGACGCTGCTGGCAACTGCAGGCCTGGTCGCTTACGCCCAGGGCCCAGGTGGCCCGGCGCACGGCGGCCCTGGCATGCACCAGCGCCATATAGACCCGGCCAAGATGCAGGAAATGGTGGCCAAGCGCCAGGCCGAACTCAAAGCCAAACTGCAGCTCACGGCCATGCAGGACGGTGCCTGGGCCAGTTATGTGGCGGCCATGCAGCCACCGGCTGATATGGCTACCCGCATGGGCCGCGAAAACCACCAGAAGATGCGTGAAGAGATGGAAAAGCTCACTACCCCGCAACGCATCGACCGCATGAATGCCATGAAGGCGCAACGCGACGCCGTGATGGCCAAACGCGGCGAAGCCACCAAGACCTTCTATGCGGCGCTCACCCCGGAGCAACAGAAAGTGTTTGACGCCAATGCCATGCACCAGGGCCGCGGCGGTCGGCATGGTGGCCCGGGCAAGGTGCCGCAGAAAGGCTGAGCCTGCTCTGGGCTTGCTCCGCAGAATGCTGGCTCAGGCCAGCATTTTTTTCAGCTCGCCCGTGCCAAGCAGTTTCTCCACATCGTCGGCACCGCCTACCAGCGTACCTTTCACAAACACCATCGGGAAGGTCGGCCAGCCAGTCCAGACCTTGAGCGCATTGCGTTTGCGCCAGGTGTTCAGGTAGTTGCCATATTCCATGTAGTGGTAGGCCACCCCTGCGCCATCCAGCAGTTTGCGCGCTTTTTTGGGCATCGGGTTCATACCCATGCCCACCACCACCACGGCGTGCGCAGCGACAGCCGCCTGCACCTCGCGCACGATCTCCTGCTGGTGGTTGGCGATCTTGTCGCGGACAGCGGGATGGATGTGGGCTTCGTCAAGTATCGGGCGCGGCATGGTGTGTCCTGGCGTACGTCAGGCAGAAAAAGTTCCAAGTCGATTATGAGCCGAGCGTGGGAGCAGCAATCGGTCGGATGCCTATCAGCCAGCCATGCAACCAGAACGCAAACACCGCCCAAACCGCTACTCCGGCGAGCACTGTCAGACCGGTTGCCACTGCAGTGCCAGGCGCGTAGACAACGCCCTGCGCACGGTCGCGTTGTCGCGCGGCGCGGAAATTAAGCACGGCCCACACCAGAAACACGCCGAACAGCAGCACATGGGCCAGATTGCCATTCACCAGCAAATGCGCCAGCGCCCACACCTTCACCGCCAGCACCATCGGATGGTGCAGCCGGGCTTTGATGCTGTTGCCCGGCACGTACGCCGCGGCCAGCAGCACAAACGAGACCACCGTCAGCAGCAAAGCCAGATGCCGCAATGCGCCAGGCGGGCTCCATAACTGCAGCGGCTGCGCCCGCGCCAGGCCGAAGCCCCAGATGATCAAGCCGAACCCCAGCAGCGAAGCTACCGAATAAAGCCCCTTCCACGGCTGCGCGCCAATGCGGGCAATAGTGCGGCTACGCCAGCCCTCGGCCACGATGCGCACCGAATGCACACCCACAAAAAGCAGCAACCCCAAAATCAGATAAACCATTGACGCCCCCTTTTGCCCGCTATCCCTTGGCCCAACGCCATGACACACAAAAAACGTTCAAGCACCGAGCACCCGGTTCTTTCCCGCGCGTTTGGCGGTGTACATCGCCTGGTCGGCGCGTTTGATAGCGGCCGCTCCGTCCTCATCCGGCCCGACCTGCGCCACACCGGCACTGAAAGTGATCAGTATCTTTTCCACCCCGGCCAGAAAGAACCGCTTGGTCAGCTCGCGTTGCAAGCGGGTCATGGCCTCAATGCCGCTTTCCAATGCCGTGTCGGGCAGCAAGAACACAAACTCTTCGCCACCGTAACGCGCCAACGTATCCTGCGGGCGCATGCACTCGCGCGCCACCTGTGCCAGATGGGCCAGCGCCTGGTCGCCGGTGGTGTGGCCGAGTCGGTCGTTTATCGTCTTGAAATTGTCGATGTCGAGCAGCGCCATACACAGCGGGGTTTCCTTGCGCCGCATGTTCGAC
>JANOCN010000045.1:0-2039 GCA_031412185.1 Betaproteobacteria bacterium
GCAGAAAATCGCGGATGCCCTGCTTGCTTGCGCCCGGAACAAAGCGGTCGTAGTAATGCAGCACGGCGGGCACTATGCCGGCAGCGCCGTTGGTGGGTGCGGTCACCACGCGGCCGCCAGCGGCGTTTTCTTCGTTGACCGCCATGGCGTAAAGGTTCACGAAATCCAGCGTCGTCAACTGGTCCTTCAAGGCTTGTTCGGGCTGGCTGCTGAGCGAGCGAAACAATTCGGCTGCGCGGCGCTTGACTTTCATCATGCCGGGCAGATGGCCTTCGGTGCGACAGCCGCGTGCGACACACGCCTTCATCACCTCCCAGATGTTGTCCAGCCCGGCGTCAAGCTCGGCGTCGGTGCGCCACGCGTGTTCGTTCTCGCGCATCACCTGGGCAATCGACAAGCCCGTGGCTGTGGTGATCTCCAGCAAGGCGTCGCCACTGGAAAATGGATGCGCCAGCACGGTGGCGTCAACTACCAGGCGCGGGTGCTCGGCCGACGCGTCGGCCTCTTCCTGCGACACCACAAACCCGCCCCCGACCGAAAAATAGCGGCGCTCCTCCAGCAGGCTGCCGTCGGCCGCAAAGGCAGACAGGCGCACACCATTGGTATGAAAAGGCAGGGTCTCCCGGCGCAGGAACAACATGTCGGTACGCTCCTTGAAGCTGACCGGAAATTCGCCCTCCACCATCACCCTGCCATCGGCGCGTATGCGCTTTAGCCGCGCCTCTATGCTGTCCGGGTCGATCGTGTCGGGCATCAAGCCCTCCAGCCCGAGCATGATGGCGGTATCGGTGCCGTGCCCTTTGCCGGTGGCGCCCAGCGAGCCATACAGTTTGGCCTCGATACGCGAGGTCTTGGGCAGCAGGCCCGCCTTGTGCAGCCGCCGAGCGAACATGGCGGCCGCCTTCATTGGCCCGACCGTGTGCGAGGACGACGGGCCAATCCCGATCTTGAACAGGTCGAAAACACTTAAAGCCATCAAAAACCTTCAAAAATGGGACCTGCGCAGCATCCTGCTACTGCGAATTGTCGAGAGACAACCTGCCGCAGCTATCCACATAACGACATGCGGCAACCCGTCAGCGACAGACCGTAGCGTAACGTGGTCGCCGCGCAGTTGGCAACCGCGCCCCTTTTTGACACCGCTGGCGCTCGCCCCTAGAGCATGACGTGGACTCATGTGGCGTATGTTTATAAACCGGCGTCGCTTGGGGACCACAGGCAGCGGGGACCCGTGGCCATACTGCGAAATCGGCCACCGCTGCGGTGGCTTTCGTACGATTTGGAGACCTTCCCATGGAAGACGCACTGGCACCCGCTGAAACCCAAGCCCCGCGCGGCAGGCGCGCCGGTGGCGGCCGCGAGGCCAAACGGGCGGCCCGCTCCGCACGCGTGGGGCAGTCGGCACCCTACATTACCCGCAAGATTCCGTACTATGAAGTGCTGGACGAAGAAGGTTTGCAGCTCATTGAACGCAATGCCGACACCATTCTGGAGGAAACCGGGATTGACTTTCGCGATGACGCCGAAGCGCTTGAGCTGTTCCGCGCAGCGGGCTGCGACGTAAAGGGCGAACGCGTGCATTTTCCGCGTGGGCTGGCACGCAAACTGGTGCAGGCCACCGCGCCGAGCGAGTTCACGCAGTACGCGCGCAACCCGGCGCATAACGTGGTGATCGGCGGCAAGAACACCGTGTTCGCGCCCGCTTACGGCTCGCCGTTTGTGCGCGACCTCGACAAAGGACGCCGTTACGCCACCATCGAGGACTTTCGCAATTTCGTCAAGCTTACCTACATGGCGAACCCGCTGCACCACTCGGGCGGCACGATTTGCGAGCCGGTCGATCTACCGGTGAACAAGCGCCACTTCGACATGGTCTATGCGCACATGAAGTACAGCGACAAACCCTTCATGGGGTCGGTCACACACCCGGAACGCGCCAGGGATTCGGTCGAGATGGCCAAGCTTTTGTTTGGCAGCGACTACATGGATCCACTGACGGGCCGACCCCGCACCGTGATCATCAACCTGATCAATGCCAA
>JANOCN010000046.1:0-3843 GCA_031412185.1 Betaproteobacteria bacterium
CCGGGTAGCACTGATCAAGTCGCTGGTGGAGCGGCTGGACACTCCGTCGTCTGCAGATGCGGCGGGCAATATACACGTGGTGTACCTGAAGAACGCCGACGCCACCAAATTGGCCACCACCCTGCGTGCCGCACTGGCGGGTAGCCCTGCTGCAACTGCCGCCCCGACCGCGGGTCAGCCGGCCGCAGCCGCCGGTGCTGCGGTACAGGCATCGGCGCAACCATCCACGGGTGGCCAGATACAGGCCGACCCGGCTACGAACTCCCTGATCATCACGGCGCCGGAGCCGCAGTACCGGCAATTGCGGGCGGTGATCGACCAACTCGATGCGCGCCGTGCCCAGGTGTTTGTCGAGTCGCTGATTGCCGAGGTAAACGCCGACAAGGCGGCCGAGTTCGGTATCCAGTGGCAAGGGGCGATCGGCAAGAATGGCGACGGCAGCATCGGTCTGCTGGGTACCAACTTCGGTGCCGGTGGCAAGAACCTGATTTCTCTGGCCATAGGTGCTGCATCCGGGGCGGCAGTGCCGGGCACTGGTCTGAATCTGGGCGTGGCGAACCGCATCAACGGCGTCTACGTGCTCGGGTTCCTGGCCCGCTTTCTGCAGACCACAGGCGACGGCAATATCCTGTCCACGCCCACCTTGCTCACGCTGGACAACGAGGAGGCCAAAATCGTGATTGGCCAGAACGTACCGTTCGTTACCGGCTCGTTTACCAACACCACCGGCAGCGCCGGTACAGTCAATCCGTTCCAGACCATCGAACGCAAGGATGTCGGGCTGACGCTGCGCGTCAAACCGCAGATCAGCGAAAACGGTACCGTCAAGCTCACGCTGTTCCAGGAGGTGTCGAGTGTCCAGGCCTCGTCGATCAATTCGGTTACCGGCCTGATCACCAACAAGCGTTCGATCGAGTCCACCGTATTGGTAGACGACGGTGCGATAGTGGTGCTGGGCGGCTTGCTGCAGGACGAATATGCTGGGAACGAGGAGAAGGTGCCCGGGCTTGGTGACATACCCCTGTTTGGTAATCTTTTCAAAAGTGAGACACGCACGCGCAAGAAGACCAACCTGATGGTTTTCCTGCGTCCGGTGGTGGTACGTGACGCGAACGCGCTCGACACGCTGTCGCTGGACCGTTACGAGTTGATGCGATCCGGGCAAAACGACGCGCAGCCGCTGCCAAGCCCAGTACTGCCGATCGACAGCGCACCGGTCTTGCCGATGCCTGCGCCCCGGATGCCCCAACCGCTGCCGACGCCCCCGGCCAACCGTTAGTTGCATGAAGTTCCCGTTGCCGTATTCGTTCGCGCGTGAGAACCAGCTATTGCTGGAAGACGACGGTGCCTCGCTTACGCTGGTGGTGCATCTGGCGTCACCGGCCGCTGCATTGAGCGAGGTGTTGCGCAAGTTCCCGGTCGCCGCGGTGTTGCCGATGCCCTCGGAGCTGCTGGTCCAGCGCATCAGCGTGGCCTATTCCCAGGGTGAATCCAGTGCTGCGCTGGTGGCCAGCGAGGTGGAGTCGGATGCCGACCTAAGTCGCATGATGCAGGAATTGCCTGCGGTAGAAGACTTGCTCGAAGCTGCAGACGACGCGCCGATCATCCGTCTGCTCAACGCGCTGCTGACCCAGGCTGCACGCGACGGCGCCAGCGACATCCATATCGAACCGTACGAGCGCCACAGCAGCGTGCGGTTCCGGGTCGACGGCACACTGCGCGAAGTGGTGCAGCCGAACCGGGCGCTGCATGCGGCGCTGATCTCGCGCCTGAAAATCATGGCCGAGCTCGACATCTCCGAAAAGCGCCTGCCGCAGGACGGCCGCATCAGCCTGCGCATCGGTACCCGCGCGGTGGATGTGCGGGTGAGCACGCTTCCCAGCGCCCATGGCGAACGTGCCGTGCTGCGGCTGCTCGACAAAACCGGGGCCAAGCTGAGTCTGGAAGCAGTGGGTATGGAAGGCCACACGCTGCGGCGCTTTGAGCAGCTGATCGCGCAGCCGCACGGCATCATACTGGTGACTGGCCCCACCGGTTCGGGAAAGACCACCACGCTGTACGCCGCGCTGAGCCGACTCGACGCCAGCAGCAGCAACATCATGACGGTCGAAGATCCGATTGAATACGAGCTGTCGGGCATCGGCCAGACCCAGGTCAACCCGAAAATCGACCTGAATTTTGCGACCGCGCTGCGTGCCATCCTGCGCCAGGACCCGGACGTCATCATGATCGGCGAAATTCGCGATTTTGAGACCGCGCAGATCGCCATCCAGGCCTCGCTGACCGGTCATCTGGTATTGGCTACGCTGCACACCAACGATGCCGCCAGCGCTGTGACCCGACTCACCGACATGGGCGTGGAGCCGTTCTTGTTGAGTTCGTCGCTGCTCGGTGTGCTGGCACAGCGGCTGGTGCGCAAGTGGTGTACCCACTGCCATGGCGCGGGCTGCAAACTGTGCGCCCATACCGGGTACGCGGGGCGCACCGGCGTGTATGAGTTGTTGGTGGCCGACGAAGCGATCCGCGCGCAGATTCACAACACCGCGTCCGAGGCCGACATCCGCGCTGCGGGAATTGCTGGCGGCATGACACTGATGCGTGAAGACGGCGAGCGCCTGGTGCGCTCCGGTATTACGGCGCGTGAAGAGCTGGTCCGCGTCACGCGGGATTGATCTGCAGGCACTGCCGCCGCCCCATGCCTGCCTATTCATTTGAGGCGCTCGACAATCTGGGGCAGACCCGCAAGGGTGTGCTGGAGGCAGACACCGCACGCGCGGCGCGAAGTACATTGCGTTCCCAGGCGCTGGTTCCGCTGCGGGTGGAGGCGCTCGGCAATGCCCCCGGTGCACCGGGGGCCGCCGACCAGCAGGGCCAGGAGGGGCGGGGCTTGCAGCGGGCATTGTTTGCCGGCCGCGTGCTGGACGCGGGAGCGCTGGCGATCTGGACGCGCCAGCTGGCGGGACTGGTGTCTGCCAGCCTGCCACTAGAGCGCGCGCTGACGGCGCTCAGCGATGAAGCCGAGGACCCGCGCCAGCGCAATCTGGTGGCGGGTCTGCGCGCCGAAGTCAACGCGGGCAGCAGTTTTGCCAAGGCCCTGTCGCGCCATCCGCGCGAGTTTTCGCCGATTTACGTGGGCGTCATTGATGCGGGAGAGCACAGCGGCAACCTGGGGCTGGTGCTGGAGCGTCTGGCCGATGACCTGGCCGAGCGGCAGGTGCTCAAGGCCAAGCTGCTGGGCGCAGCCCTGTACCCCGCCATCGTGACATTGGTGGCGATTGTTATTGTTTCCTTTCTGGTGGCCTATGTGGTTCCGCAGGTCGCCAACGTGTTTGCGGGCACCAAGAAGGCGCTTCCATGGTTGACAGTAGCAATGCTGGGTTTGAGCAGTATGGTCCGGAGCTATGGTGTGTTGGTACTGACGCTGCTCGCTTTGGTTGCGCTGGTGCTGCGGTATGCGTTGAAGAACGAGACGCTACGTCAGCGTTACGACGCGGCGTTCCTGAAACTCCCCTAGGTCGGTCGGCTTGCGAGGGGCTACAACGCAGCGCGTTTTGCCAGCACGCTGGCGATGCTGGCGGCAGCCGGTGTACCGATCCTCAAGGCTTTGCAGGCGGCGGCAGAAACACTCAACAACCGGGCCATGCGCGCCGATGCGTTAGCAGCACAGGTGCTGGTGCGCGAGGGTGCGCCGCTGGCCTCGGCACTGGGACAAAAAAAGCGTTTCCCGGGGCTGCTGGCCATGTTCGCCAGGCTGGGGGAGCAGACCGGGCAATTGCCATTGATGCTGCAGCGCGCAGCCGCGCAGCTAAGCAACGATGTACAACGCCGCGCGCTGGCGCTGGC
>JANOCN010000047.1:0-8596 GCA_031412185.1 Betaproteobacteria bacterium
GCCCACAGATTCATGTCGACCGAGCGCCCCCCAACCATTGATCCCCCAGCCGCGTCGCGTTGGGCCAATTCGCTGCGCGGCGCTGCGCCTTGGCTGCACGAAGAGGTTGCAAGGCGCATGGCCGATCGTCTGCAGTGGATCAAGCTGCAACCGCAGAACTGGGCCGACTGGGAGCCAATGCGGGGTGGCCTCGCGGGGCACGCGGTGGTAGCGCAACGTTACCCGAAAGCACGCTGTTTTGTGGTGGAGCCGAATCCCGCGCGGCTGCAGGCGGCGCAACACGCGTTGCGCAAACCCTGGTGGGCGGCCTGGGGCGGGTCGCTTGGACGGCCGGTTTTTGCCATGCCGAGCGACGGCACGGTGCAGATGGTGTGGGCAAACATGGCCATGCACATGGCGTCGGACCCGCAGGCGCTGGTGAGCCAGTGGCACCGTTCGCTCGCCGCCGACGGCTTTTTGATGTTCTCGTGCCTTGGTCCGGACACGCTGCGCGAACTGCGCGTTCTGTACCAGACGCTCGGCTGGGGGCCGCCGGCGCACGAATTCACCGACATGCACGACTGGGGCGACATGCTGGTGAACGCCGGATTTGCCGAACCGGTGATGGACATGGAGCGGATTACGCTTACCTTTGAGACCAGCGAGCGCCTGCTAGTCGAGTTGCGCCAACTGGGCCGCAACCTCCACCCCGGCCGGTTTGCCGCATTGCGCGGCAAGGCATGGCGCGCGCAGTTGCTGCGCCAGATGGCTGCGCAACCGGCCACTGGCAACCAGGACCAGCCGCTCGCGCTGACATTCGAGATAATTTATGGGCACGCGCTCAAACCACAGCTGCGTTTGCCGGTTCAGCGTGAAACCAAGCTGTCGCTAGACCAGATGCGCAGGCTGCTACGGCAAAGCGGAGACGCACCCGCGGCGCGGTCGCAATGACCACCTCGGCAGCGGGGACGCGGAGGTCGGTGGGCTACAATGCGGCGACAGTCAGAACGAGGGCATTTTCCCTGTGTCCCGGCTGCGTCAGACCGGTTTGGCGCAGTACTTGGATGGAAGAACGCGTGACGAATCTGGTTTTTCGCTTTGCCACAGTGCAGGGTCAGCATATTCAGTGGTTTTTGCGCCGCAATTGCTCAGTGACCCCGCATCAATTGGGTTATCTTTATCTGTCCTTGTGCGTCGTTTCTCTGGCCATTGGCACGGGTTTCTGGCTGCAGGGTGCCAAGTTGGTATTGCCGTTTGCCTGGGTCGAACTGGTTGCCGTGGGGGCAGCATTCGCCGTCTACGCCAGGCATGCCACAGACGGCGAGACAATCCGGCTGGTCGGCACCCATTTGGTGGTTGAGCTTGAGAACGCTGGCAAGCTGCAGCGTTCGGAGTTCCCGCGCGAATGGGTAAGGGTTGAGCCTGGTACTGCAGACAGCTCACTGATAGAAGTTTCTGCACGGGGCAGAACAGTGCAGATTGGGCGCTATGTGCGGCCTGAATTGCGGCCCGAGCTGGCGCGCGAAATCAGGATGGCGCTGCGCTCCGCGTAAGAAGTCGGTGGCCTGATACGGGGCTGCTACCGGACCAGAATTTGACAGAGTATTCGGACCTACAGGCAAAGAAGAAGCGAACATGATGAAGAGCATTTTGGGTAAATTGGCTTTTCCGGTGCTGGCGGCGAGCGCGTGGGCCAGCACGGCAGCATTTACCGTTGCGCGGGCAACCAATGACTTGCCCGGTGGCCCGGCCGTCAACCAGCTCAATCTGCATCCTGCGGTCACCAGAATTGCGGCGGACCAGGCGTGGCTGCACTGGTTCATGATGATTGTGTGCACGGTCATCTTCCTGGCGGTATTTGGCGTGATGTTTTATTCGATCTGGAAACACCGCAAATCGGTGGGACACAAGGCGGCGTCTTTTCATGAATCCGTGACGGTCGAGATCGTCTGGACGATCGTTCCGTTCATCATCGTGATCTTGATGGCCCTGCCGGCCACCAAGGTGATTGTGGCGATGAAAGATACGACCAACGCCGACTTGACGATCAAGGCTACCGGCATGCAGTGGAAGTGGGGCTACGACTACATCAAGGGAGAAGGCGAAGGCATCGGTTTTGTGTCGACGCTCGACGCTGGTCACCGCGCCATGTCGGACGCTGGTGGCCCCAAAGCAGGGCAGGTGGTCGACAACTACCTGCTGTTGGTGGACAACCCTTTGGTTGTGCCAGTGGACAAGAAGGTCCGGGTTATCACCACTGCCAACGACGTGATCCATGCGTTCATGGTGCCGTCCTTCGGCATCAAGCAGGATGCAATCCCCGGCTTCGTGCGCGATACCTGGTTCCGCGCCGAAAAGATCGGCGACTACTACGGCCAGTGCGCTGAATTGTGCGGCAAGGAACACGCCTACATGCCGATTCATGTGAAGGTGGTGTCGGCCGAAAACTATTCGAAGTGGGTCGATGGTGAAAAGAAAAAAATGGCTGCGAAGGCAGACGATCCAACCAAGGTGTGGGTGCTTGAAGACATTGCGAAACGTGGCGAAAGGGTCTATGCGGCGAACTGCGTAGCCTGTCACCAGCCGACCGGCAAGGGCGCAGGCCCCATCAAGGCGCTGGACGGCTCGCCGGTGGTGCTCGATGCCGACCACAGCAAACAGATTGCGGTCATGCTGAACGGCCAGAACAACGGCGCGATGCCAGCCTGGAAGCAGCTCAGCGACACGGACCTCGCAGCGGTCATCACCTACACCAAGAACAACTGGTCCAACAAGACCGGGCAATTGGTCCAGCCGGCGGAAGTGCTGGCGGCGCGCAAATAGGCTGCAGCGTAGCTGGCGCGCACAACGAATTTAAGTATCGACAAGGAAATCAGGATGAGTGCAGTACTGGACCCCCACGATCACGCGCACGACGACCACCACGACCACGCCCCTACCGGGTGGCGGCGCTGGGTCTATGCCACCAACCACAAGGACATCGGTACCTTGTACCTGCTGTTCAGCTTCACGATGTTGATGATCGGTGGCGTGCTGGCTTTGCTTATCCGCGCCGAGTTGTTCCAGCCCGGCCTGCAACTGGTGAATCCGGAGTTGTTCAACCAGCTCACTACGATGCATGGTTTGATCATGGTGTTCGGTGCAATCATGCCGGGCTTCGTGGGGTTTGCCAACTGGATGATTCCGTTGCAGATCGGTGCGGCCGACATGGCGTTTGCGCGCATGAACAACTTCAGCTTCTGGCTGCTGATACCAGCCGGTCTGATGATTGTGGGTTCGTTTTTCATGCCCGGCGGCGCGCCCGCCGCAGGCTGGACGCTGTATGCGCCGTTGACCCTGCAGATGGGTCCGAGCATGGACGCCGGCATTTTCGCGCTGCACATCCTGGGCGCAAGCTCCATCATGGGCTCGATCAACATCATCGTGACCATCCTGAACATGCGAGCGCCCGGCATGACCCTGATGAAAATGCCGATGTTTGCCTGGACCTGGCTGATCACGGCCTACCTGTTGATTGCGGTGATGCCGGTGCTGGCCGGGGCCATCACCATGACGCTGACAGACCGCCACTTCGGTACCAGTTTCTTCAACCCGGCCGGCGGTGGCGACCCGGTGATGTACCAGCATATTTTCTGGTTCTTCGGCCACCCCGAGGTGTACATCATGATTTTGCCGGCCTTCGGCATCGTGAGCCAGGTGGTGCCGGCGTTCGCACGCAAACGCCTTTTTGGTTATGCCTCGATGGTGTACGCCACATCCAGTATTGCGATCCTGAGTTTTGTGGTCTGGGCGCACCACATGTTCACGACTGGCATGCCGGTGACCGGGCAACTGTTCTTCATGTACTCGACCATGTTGATCGCCGTGCCAACGGCGGTGAAGATTTTCAACTGGATCGCCACCATGTGGCAGGGCTCCATGACGTTCGAGACGCCGATGCTGTTTGCGGTTGGTTTTATCTTTGTTTTCACCATGGGTGGATTCACCGGTCTGATCCTGGCTATGGCGCCGATCGACATCCAGCTGCAGGATACATATTACGTGGTGGCGCATTTCCACTATGTGCTGGTAGCCGGTTCGCTGTACGCCATGTTCGCGGGCTTTTATTACTGGGTACCCAAGTGGACCGGTGTCATGTACAACGAAACGCGCGGCAAGATTCATTTTTGGTGGTCACTGATTGCTTTTAATGTGACCTTCTTCCCGATGCATTTCCTTGGTCTTGCTGGTATGCCGCGCCGGTACGCGGATTACCCGATGCAGTTTGCCGACTTCAACGCCGTTGCCAGTGTGGGTGCGTTCGCGTTTGGTCTGGCGCAGGTTTATTTCTTCATGTTTATCGTGTGGCCATGCATGATGGGAAAGGGCGAAAAAGCCGCCCAGAAGCCATGGGAAGGCGCTGAAGGGCTGGAATGGGAAGTGCCGTCCCCGGCACCGTTTCATACCTTTGAGACTCCTCCCAAACTGAACGCAGCGGCAACGCGCGTCATCGGCTGAACCAGCGCTTGGCGTCCAGCACCATGACCCCCGAACAAAAAAAATCCAACCTGCGTATAGCGCTGATTCTTGCGTCCGTGGTGGCAGTGTTTTTTGTTGGCTTCATGGTCAAGATGGCAGTCTTGGCTCCCTGAGCGCACGAGATCTGAACTATGAAGTTGGGTAGTGCCCTGGGTAGTGTCAACCGGACAATGGCGGGCAAACTGCTGGTCATCACCGTAGCCATGCTGGGGTTCGGTTATGCACTCGTTCCGATCTACAACGCCATCTGCAAATTGACCGGCATAAACGTTCTGGCGTTGGGCGAGCGCAATATTCCGGGTGCGACGTCGACGATAACGCCCAATACCCAGGTCGATAGGTCGCGCACCATCACTGTAGAGTTCGATGCCAACTCCCGCGGCCCGTGGGAGTTCAAGCCGGCCCAGCGCTCGTTGCAGGTCCACCCCGGTGAGCTCGCAACGGTGCTGTACGAATTCCAGAACGTGCAAAACCGGCGCATGACGGCGCAGGCGATTCCGAGTTATGCACCGATGCAGGCGGCAGCACATTTCAATAAGGTGGAGTGTTTTTGCTTCACGCAGTACTCGTTGGAACCTGGCGAAAAGAAGTCGTGGCCGGTGGCATTTGTGATAGACCCCAAACTGTCGAAAGACGTGACAACCATCACCCTGTCGTACACGTTTTTTGAAGTCGGTGGAGCGGTGCCGCCTGCACCGGGTTCCACGGCGGCCGCTGCGGCGCTGGCTCCTGCAAAGGTGGGTTCGTGATTGCAGCACCGGTTTGTTGCGCGGGAGTCGCCCATGGGTGCTAACGCGAACGAACCACCCGTGCAGCGCAAAGGATCTTTGTGGCGCACGGTGAAGGCCGTGGGCTGGTCGTTTGTGGGCCTGCGCAAGGGCAGTGACCTGGAAAGTGACAGTGTTGCGCTTAACCCGATCCACATAATTGTGGTGGGCTTCGTGGGCGTGTTTGTTTTTGTCGTGGGGCTGATCGTCCTGGTGAATTGGGTGGTTGCCAAGTAGGTCGCTGAATATTTGTACCGAGAGTCTGGAGCAGTAATGAGTTCAACATCCCACAGTGGCACACCGTACTATTTTGTACCCAGCCCTTCGAGTTATCCGGCGCTGGCGTCGCTCGGCCTGTTCTTCGTTATTCTTGGCGCGGGGCAGTGGATCAACGGGGAGAGCTGGGGCAAGTACCCGCTGATGGTCGGCATGGTGTGGTTGTTCGTGATTCTCTTTAAATGGTTCGGGGCTGCTATTGCCGAGAGCGAAGGCGGCTCTTATGGCCACAAGGTGGATCTCTCCTTCCGCTGGAGCATGAGCTGGTTCATTTTTTCCGAAGTGATGTTTTTTGGCGCGTTTTTCACCGCTCTGTGGTGGATGCGGGTGCATTCTGTGCCAGCCTTGGGCAACCTTGAGCACGCTTTGTTGTGGCCCGACTTCAAGGCCGTTTGGCCCAGCGTCGCGGCCGGGGCGACCGCCTCGCCGGCGGGAACCATCGAGCCGTTCCAGACCATGACGCCTTTCTGGTTGCCGACTATCAATACCGCCCTTCTGCTGAGTTCCGGTGTGACCTTGACGATTGCACACCATGCTTTGCAGCTTGGCAACCGCGGTCGCACGATAGCTTTTATGTGGTTCACGGTGTTGCTCGGGATCGTGTTTTTGCTGGTGCAGGGGTATGAATACTTCCATGCCTACAGCGATCTGAACCTGAAGCTCTCCTCGGGCGCGTACGGGTCAACCTTTTACATGCTAACGGGCTTTCACGGTTTCCATGTGTTCATCGGCATGTTGATGCTGCTGTTCATCACGTTGCGCCTGCAGAAGGGCCATTTCACGCCACAGCGGCATTTCGGTTTTGAAGGCGCCGCCTGGTACTGGCACTTTGTGGACGTGGTCTGGCTCGGTCTGTATATCCTCGTCTACTGGCTTTGAGGCCTTCGCGAACTGCCAGCGCTCGGTAGCTGGCGGGCTATTTCCCGGCCGGTATGCCAGTCGGCTGTATGTAGCCCAGCTTCCAGGCCACCAGCACACAAATAAACAGCACGATCGAGAAGCCGACCCGGAAGGCGAGCGCACGCGCCATGTGATTGGTCTTGGCCTTGCCATCGCGCCCATCCTGCAACATAAAGAACAGCGCCGCTCCCAAACTTCCAACAATAGCCACGAACGCAACAATAACCAAATAACCCATGCGGCAGATTATCCCGTGAGAAGCAGCGCCTTGTCTGCGCGGTTCTGGTTGACCACGGGTGCCGCAGTGGTGGGCATTTCGCTGACGCTGGTGTTGGGTTTCTGGCAACTTTCGCGGGCTGCCGAGAAACTGGCTCTGCAGTCTGCCATCGATGCAGCACAGGCAGGCCCGGCACTGGATACAGCGGCGCTGCTCCAGGCGTTGGATGGAGCTGGTTTCCGGGCAGATTTGGTTTACCGAAGTACACGTTTGCGCGGCACCTGGCTAGGTCGGCACACGGTGTTTCTGGACAACCGGCAAATGAATGGTAAACCGGGCTTTTTTGTGCTGACACCATTGCAGTTGGAGAAATCGTCCGCCACGATCATGGTGCAGCGCGGCTGGGTACCGCGCAGTTTCACTGATCGGGCCGCTGTGCCAGAGGTGCCGACGCCGAATGGTTTGGTCGAGGTAGCAGGGCGGATTGCCCCGCCGCCATCCAAGCTTTACGAGTTTGAATCGTCACACAGTGGCGTCATCCGTCAAAATCTCGACTTGCGCGAGTTTTCCAAAGAGATTGGCACGCTCCTGGTGGGTATCTCTGTGCTGCAATTTGCCCCGGCTGAAAATGGGCTCCAGCGCGACTGGTTGCAGATCAATACAGGCATTGACAAGCACTACGGTTATGCGTTTCAGTGGTTTGCCCTGTGTGGCCTCATCGTTCTTCTTTATGGCTGGTTTCAAATTGTCCGACGCTTCATCTCGCCTCGCTAGACCCTTGCAATCGGCTGATCGCGACCAACCGCTTGGGTTGACCGTGCATTCGTTGCCCAGCCTCGATGGAGCCGCCGACTCTACGCGCCGGACCATGGTGGGCCGCTGGAAAATGATCGCGGTGTTGCTCGTCTGCGCCGCACCGGTGGTAGCTTCGTACCTGACCTACTACTTCATCCGCCCCGACGCCCGACGCGTGTATGGCGAGCTGGTAGACCCGCAGCGACCCCTGCCGGACCTGCGCGCGAAGAGTCTGGCGGGCGTGGAGGTCAATTTGCGGTCACTCAAAGGCCAGTGGCTGCTGGTGAGTGTCTCGGGTGGCGGCTGCGATGCCACCTGCCAGCGCCAGTTGTACCTGCAGCGCCAGATACGCGAGAGCCTGGGCAAAGAGAAGGACCGCGTGGACCGGGTCTGGCTGATAACCGACGAGACAACCGTGGCGGCCCCCTTGTTGCCCGCGCTGCGGGATGCGACCGTATTGCGGGTTGAGCCCGGTGTTTTGAACCAATGGCTGGTGCCTGCCAGTGGGCAGCTGCTTCCGGAGCACCTGTATCTGGTCGATCCACTGGGTAACTGGATGATGCGATTTCCCGCAGCACTGGATGTCACTTCCGCCGCAAAGGCCAAGCGGGACCTGGAGCGGGTCTTGCGCGCCAGCGGCTCGTGGGACCGTGCTGGGCGCTAGCTCACCTGGCAAAAAATAGCTACTGCATGAACTCTGCGTCTTTGATCGACCTGTCGCCGTTGTTGCAAGTGCTGCTGGTTGGTGCCGTTCTGGTCGCTGTAGCGCTGGCGTGGGTGTGGTGGCGGCAGCGCGACCAGCCCGGTGCAGACTGGTTGCGTACCCTGACGGTGCTGACGCTGTTCCTCACATTTGATCTGGTGCTATTTGGGTCTTTCACCCGTCTTACCGATTCCGGTCTCGGTTGCCCGGACTGGCCAGGCTGTTATGGCAGCGCCAGCCCGGTGGGGGCACAGGCGGAGATCAGCGCTGCCCAGACTGTCTTGCCCACCGGCCCGGTAACCCATGGCAAGGCCTGGGTCGAGATGGTGCACCGCTACATGGCGACCGGTGTGGGCGGACTGATTCTTGTGCTGGCGGCGGTAAGTTGGGTGCGCCGTGGGCGTGGGGTTCAGGCTGCGAGGAACACTGATGTATGGTGGC
>JANOCN010000048.1:0-1825 GCA_031412185.1 Betaproteobacteria bacterium
GACGTTCCGACCTATGTGCAGTACGGCGGCGCAGACCTGGGTATCACCGGGCGCGATACGCTGATCGAACATGGCAGCGATGGTCTGTACCAGCCGCTGGATCTGCGGATTGCCAGATGTCGTATCAGTGTGGCTGTACGCACCGACTTTGACTATCTGTCTGCGGTGAAGCAGGGTTCGCGATTGAAGGTCGCCACCAAATACGTAGCCATAGCGCGTGAGTTTTTCGCGACCAAGGGCGTACACGTAGACTTGATCAAGCTTTACGGCAGCATGGAGCTGGCACCACTCACCGGTCTGGCCGATGCCATCGTCGACCTGGTCTCCACCGGCAGTACGCTCAAGGCCAACCATCTGGTCGAGGTGGAGCACATCATGGACATCAGTGCACGGCTGGTGGTCAACCAGGCGGCGCTCAAGCTCAAGCAGGCACCGATCCGCAACATAATTGACGCGCTGGGGGCGGCTGTGAAGCGCCACGCGCAGGGTTGCGTGGCATGACCCTGCGCGCCTTGCCGCTACGTATGTCCACCGCCAGCAGCAGCTTTGAGGCGGATTTCGCAGCGCGCCTGCTCTGGTCCAAAGTGGCCGACGCCGCCATAGAACAACGGGTGGCGGAAATTCTGGCCGACGTCCAGCAGCACGGGGACGCGGCCGTATTGGCCTGCACGAAGCGTTTTGACGGCGTGGTTGCGGTGTCGGTTGCGGCGCTGGAGGTTTCGCAGGACGCGTTGCGTCACGCGTTTGACACGATTGCGCCGGCGCAGCGAGACGCACTACTGGTCGCGGCGCAGCGGGTTCGTAGTTACCACGAAGCCCAGAAGAAGGCTTGTGGCGAAAGCTGGAGTTACCGCGACAGCGAAGGCTCCCTGCTCGGGCAAAAGGTCACCGCGCTGGACCGCGTGGGTATTTATGTGCCCGGTGGCAAGGCGGCCTATCCGTCTTCGGTGCTGATGAACGCGATCCCGGCGCACGTGGCGGGGGTGGGCGAGATAATCATGGTGGTGCCCACCCCAGCAGCCCCTGGCAGCACGGTTGGCGAACGAAATCCTCTGGTGTTGGCTGCCGCCCATGTGGCCGGCGTGAGCCGGGTTTTCACCATCGGGGGTGCCCAGGCCGTGGCCGCATTGGCATTTGGCACCCAGACCATTCCCAAGGTCGACAAGATCACCGGGCCGGGAAACGCCTATGTAGCGGCTGCAAAGCGCAGGGTATTCGGCACGGTCGGTATTGACATGATCGCCGGCCCGAGCGAGATACTGGTGCTGGCCGATGGCACAACGCCGCCAGACTGGGTGGCGATGGACCTGTTCAGCCAGGCTGAACACGATGAGTTGGCGCAAAGCATCCTGTTGTCGCCCGATCTCGCCTATATTGACCAGGTTCTGGCGGCGATGGACCGCTTGCTGCCCAGCATGGCGCGGGGCGCAATCATCGCCGCGTCGCTGGCGGGCCGCGGCGCGCTGGTGCACACGCGCAGCATGCAAGAGGCCTGTGCCATCAGCAACCGGGTTGCGCCGGAACACCTGGAGGTGAGCAGCCGCAATCCGCACCAGTGGGAGCCGTTGCTTAAACATGCAGGCGCGATTTTTCTGGGTGCCTACACCAGCGAGAGCCTGGGCGACTACTGTGCCGGCCCCAACCATGTGCTGCCGACTGCTGGCACCGCACGCTTCTCCAGCCCCCTGGGTGTGTATGATTTTCAGAAACGCAGCAGCCTGGTCGAAGTCAGCCAGGCCGGCGCCAACCGCCTGGGCAAGGTCGCCGCAGAGCTTGCGTATGGGGAAGGTTTGCAGGCGCATGCGCGAGCGGCCGAGATGAGGCT
>JANOCN010000049.1:0-1866 GCA_031412185.1 Betaproteobacteria bacterium
TGCGCGGTTTGTTGCAGCAGTGTGGTGACGCAGCGTTTGATGTATCCGAGGTTATCAGCGCCACCTACTTCACGCACTCCGGCGAGTCCAAACAAAGCATTGGCGCGTGAAAGCCTGACAGCCTGAGAAAGAGCAGCCGCTGATGCAAATCCAGGTCATCCACGAAACCCGCTACGACTACGTACCCCCGGTCGAGGTGGCGCAGCATATGGCCTATCTGCAGCCGGTGCACAGCGCCACCCAGCAACTGCTGCGGCACACGCTGGAGGTGGAGCCCACCCCCAACCAGCAGACACCGGCAGTGGATGTGTACGGCAATACCCGCACCTTCAGTTCGCTGCAGTCGGCCCATGCACGGCTGCGCGAGGTGCCGCGCAGCGTGGTCGCTACCCGCGCACCGCCGGTACCCGCCAGCCTGCTGCCCTGGGAGCAGGTGCGCGAACATTTTCGCTACCGCGCCGAAGGTGTCTACGACCCGGCGGCAGAGTTCGTATTTGCCTCGCCATACATCCCGCGCCATCCGGATTTTGCCAGTTATGCACGTGCCAGTTTCCCGCCCGGCCTGGCCCTGCTCGCGGCGGCCACGGACCTGATGCGCCGCATCCATACCGACTTCACCTACGAGAGCGAAAGCACCGAGGTCAACACACCGGCGCTGGAGGCTTTGGCCCAGCGCAAAGGGGTCTGCCAGGACTTTGCCCACATCATGATTGCCTGCGTGCGCTCGATGGGACTGGCAGCGCGGTATGTCAGCGGTTACCTGCTGACCCAGCCGGCTCCGGGCATGGAGCGCCTGCTGGGTGGCGACGCCTCGCACGCCTGGGTGTCGGTGCTGCTCCCGGACCTGCCTGCCGACGCGCGCTGGTGCGACTTTGACCCCACCAACGACCGCTGGGGCTGGGGCGCCCCCGGTGAAGACTATGTGGTGCTGGCCACCGGCCGGGACTATGCCGATGTGTCGCCGATACGTGGCGTGATCCATGGCGGTGCCAACCACCGCCTGAGCGTGGCCGTTACGGTTACGCCGCTCGACGCAGGCGGGGCCGAAATCGTGGCACCGCGCGAAGCACCTGCCCTGGGGCCAGAGGGCGCACAGTCGCAGCAACAGAGCCAGTCGTTCGGCCAGTGGCAGGACAATGGCAACTGAAACTAGCTCCTGCTCTCAAGCGGCCCACCCACCGTTTTGGGCGACCGCCTTTCTAACAAAACCACCATGAACATCTACGACAAACTCACCGAACTCGACATCACCCTGCCACCGGTGTCGATCCCCGCCGCCGCCTACTTGCCGTTTGTGCAAACCGGCAACCTGGTTTTCCTGAGTGGCCACATAGCCAAGAAAGACGGCAAACCGTGGGTCGGCCAGTTGGGTAAAAATATGGGTACGGAAGAAGGAAAAGCGGCTGCCCGCGCAGTGGCCATTGACCTGATGGGTACGCTGCGCGTCGCAGTAGGCGACCTGGGCCGCGTCAAACGCATCGTCAAGTTGATGTCCCTGGTCAATTCCACCAGCGACTTCACAGAACAGCACCTGGTGACCAACGGTGCCAGCGAACTCATCGGCCAGGTGTTCGGCGACGCCGGTGCCCATGCGCGCAGCGCGTTCGGCGTAGCGCAGATTCCGCTGGGGGCGTGTGTGGAGATTGAGATGGTTGTGGAGTTTGTTTGACGGTGCGCTGAGGCTAGTCGGTCCCGTCGGGTCGGGTCCGATGGACTGCTAAGCGGACTGCACAGCACCGTCAACTATTGATCTTTCCATAAGTGTTGACAAACCAAGCTCCTTTCATGCCAACCCCGTCAACGCGCCTGGAGGTCTTGCTGTTCCTCGCTGGATCAGGTCGAGGCGGTGCTGGGGGCTGCGAATAC
>JANOCN010000050.1:0-9058 GCA_031412185.1 Betaproteobacteria bacterium
GCGCAAGTCGGGCTCGTAGTGGGGGTTGGGCAACATCCGTACGTCAAACACAAAGTCGGCGTCTCCGGGAATACCGCGCTTGAACGCAAATGACTCGAATACCAGCGTCAGATGCCCGCCGGGTATGGCGATCAGGGACCGCACGTAACTCTGCAGCTGCGAGGGGCGGATCAAGCTGGAGTCAATCACATGGGCATGTTCACGCAGGTCGGCCAGCAACTCGCGCTCGTGCTCAATCGCATCGACCAACGCCCGCCGATGATCAGAGGTTGCTTCTTCGCCTTCGGTTTGGGAGAGCGGGTGTTTGCGGCGGGACTCCGAATAGCGGCGCACCAGGGTATCGGTAGTCGCGTCCAGAAACAATGACTTGATGACCACTCCACGCTTAGCCAGTGACCGCAACAGCCCTGGCACCTGGGGCAGCGATGCGGCGCTGCGTACGTCCATGGCGATCGCGACACGGCTGGCCACCCGCTCATGCTGCAGCTTGACAAACGGCTGCAAAAGCTCGGGCGGCAAATTGTCAACGCAGTAATAGCCCGCGTCTTCGAGTGCATGCAATGCCACCGATTTGCCGGAGCCCGACATGCCGGTGATGAGAATAAGTTCCAGGTCCATGCGTTGCCTTCTCGCCGTTCAGCTGTGCGCCTGCAGCATCTCTTTGGCGTGTGCTACTGTTGCACCCAGTATGCTGGCACCGCCGAGCATACGGGCAATTTCTGCCACGCGTGTTTCTCCCCTTACTTCTGCCACTGAGCTCCAGGTGGTTTTGCCGCGTAGCTGCTTGGACACTACCAGATGCTGGTCGGCGCTGGCGGCGACCTGCGGCAGATGGGTTACCGCAAGCACCTGCCGGTCCAGGCCAAGTTGTTTCATCAGCCGCCCGACCGTTTCGGCAACAGCGCCACCCACGCCAGCATCCACCTCGTCAAAAATAAGCGTCTGTGCGGTACCGAGCCGGCTGGTAGTGACCGCAATGGCCAGCGCCAGACGCGACAGCTCACCGCCTGACGCAACCTTGCCGACCGGGCGCGGCGCGCTGCCCGCATGGCCGGCCACCAGAAAAGATACTTCTTCCAGGCCACTCTGCATCGGCTCTGCGGCTTGGCGCAGCGCAACCTCAAACCGGCCACCTTCCATACCCAGCCCCTGCATGGCCTGGGTGATGGCTCGGGCTAACTGCGGGGCCGACGCGGCCCGCGCCTTGGAGATGGCCCTGGCTTCTTGCAGGTACGCGGCATGTGCGGCTTTTTCGTTGCTGCCAAGTGCTGTCAGATCCGAGGCTGCATCCAGGCAGACCAGCTCCTGTTGCCACGAGGCCAGCAACTGCGCCAGATCAGACGGGGCGCGTTTGTAACGCCGCGCTAGTGACACCCAAAGCGACATCCGGTCGTCCAACTGTGCCAGCCGTTGTGGATCAGGCTCGGTTTTTCTCAGGTACGCGCGCAACGAATGAACGGTGTCCTCCACCTGCGCCAGGCTGGACTGCAGCACTTCGGTCATCTGCTGGAAGCCGGGCTCCAGGTGTTGTTGCTGCTGTAACAGTGCCAGCGCGCTGTGCAGGGCGCTGCTGGCGCTGGGTTCGCTGGCTTGCAGTGCTTCTACGGCACCTTGGGCCGCGTCAAGCAAGCCTTGCGCGTTGGAGAGGCGGGCATGCGCGGTATTAATCTCGTCCCACTCACCGTCTTGGGGTGCCAGTTTCTCAAGTTCGCTGATCTGCCATGTCAACCGTTCGCGCTCGCGCTGCAGCGTGTCCTGTGCAGCCAAGGCCTCGGCCAGCGCCTGGCCGGCTACCCGCCAGTGTTGCCAGTGGCGTGCCAGTGCCGTGGCGTCTACCCTGGCATAAGCATCTAACAAACCGCGCACATCATCGGGCCGGGTCAGGCTTTGCCACGCGTGTTGCCCATAGATATCGATCAGTTGTTCGCCGATGGCCCGCATCTGGCTTGCCGTGGCCGGGCTGCCGTTGATCCAGCCGCGGCTTTTGCCGTTCAAGTCGACGGTGCGCCGCATCAACAACACATCGCCCTGGTCAAAGCCAGCCGTATCGAGCCAACCCGCGAGGGGCGCTGGGCAATCAAATTCTGCGCTCACGTCAGCGCGGTTCGCTCCTTCGCGCACTGTGCCGGCATCGGCACGCGCTCCGGTGACGAGCTGCACGGCCTCGATCAGTATCGATTTGCCGGCCCCGGTTTCCCCGGTGAGCACCGTGAAACCGGGCGTGAGGTCCAGGTCGAGTTCACCCACAATGACAAAGTCGCGCAGCACAATACGACGCAGCCCCACGATCACGCCACTCCTTCGTTCCAGTGCAGCTTTTGACGCAGGGTGTCAAAGTAGCTCCAGCCTTTGGGGTGCAAGAAGCGCACCCGGTGTTCCGAGCGCGACACGACGATGCGGTCACCATGCAGCAGCGACGCAAGCGACTGCATGTCGAAGTTTGCGCTGGCGTCCCGGCCAGCTACTACTTCTATGGCGATCTCGGAGGTATCCGCGATGACGATAGGCCGGTTGGACAGTGTGTGCGGCGCAATCGGCACCAATACCCAGCCCGGAAGCGACGGGTGCAATAGCGGTCCGCCGGCAGACAAGGCGTAGGCTGTTGAGCCGGTTGCGCTGGCAATGATCAGGCCGTCCGCGCGCTGGTTGGCGACAAACCTCCCGTCCACCTCCACCCGCAATTCGACCATGCCAGAGGTTGCGCCACGGTTCACTACTACGTCATTCATGGCCAGCGCGTCAAACACGCAGTGGCCATCGCGCATGACCCTGGCCTGCATCAGGCTGCGATAATCCTCTTCGTATTCGCCAGCCAGCATGGGTTTGAGCCGAGACTCGAAGCCGTCAAACGGGATATCTGTAATGAAGCCGAGACGTCCCTGGTTGATACCCACCAGCGGCACGCCGTAACATGCCAGTTGCCGCCCAATGCCCAACATGGTGCCGTCACCACCCACTACCAGCCCGAGATCGCATTCGGCGCCAATGCCGTGCACGTCCAGACAGGCATGACCCGTAATCCCCATATTTCCGGCCGTCTGCGCCTCAAACGCCACATCGCAGCCCTGCGCATGCAAATAGCGGGCAATATCTTCCAACGCCTGGCGCGACGAGGCTCCCGCAGCACCCGAGCCCATAGCCTGGTACTTGCCAATCAACGCGACATGGCGGAATTTTGACTGCATCGACAAATTAAATCACTAAAGCGAAGTTTCAGAGAAGGCTAACAGACTAGTGTGTACCCAAGTTACGGTTTCAGTGCAGACTAACTTGCACCCAAGCTATGTCGCAACTAAAACGCAAGTTTCAGTGCAGACTAACTTGTACCCAAGTTATGTCGCAACTAAAATGAAGCATGCTGGATGACCGTGCCAAGTTATTGATGAAAGCGCTCGTGGAGCGCTACATCATGGACGGGCAGCCGGTTGGCTCGCGGACTCTTTCGCGTGCATCCGGACTTGAGCTGTCTCCGGCGACGATACGCAACGTGATGTCTGATCTGGAGGAGTTGGGCCTGATTGTCAGCCCGCATACCTCGGCAGGGCGCATCCCCACGGCGCGCGGTTACCGGCTTTTCGTCGACACGATGTTGACGGTGTCGAAAGGCCATTTCGCTACCCAGAGTCTGGCTCCAGACCAGCCCCAAAAGGTAATCTCGAACGCGGCCAATCTGCTCTCCAGCCTGTCCCAGTTTGTGGGTGTGGTCATTGCACCACGTCGCAGCTCGGTGTTCCGGCACATCGAGTTCTTGCGATTGTCCGAGCGTCGCCTGCTGGTGATCATCGTATCGCCCGACGGAGACGTGCAGAACCGCGTAATCTACACCAAGCTGGACTATTCGCAGACCCAGTTGGTCGAGGCAGCGAACTTTCTGAACACCAACTACGTCGGCATGGCGATTGAACAGGTGCGCGAGCGGCTCTCCAGCGAGGTGGAGTCCTTGCGTTCAGAAATTGCCACCCTGATGCAAGCTGCGGTGACGATCAACACCGAAGCGATTGCCGAATCGCAGGACGAAGTGGTGATCTCGGGCGAGCGAAATTTGCTGGCCTTGTCTGATTTTTCGAGCGACATGGGGCAGCTGCGGCGTGCATTCGAGCTGTTCGAGCAAAAGGCGCAATTGATGCGTTTGCTCGACGTGACCGGGCAGGCCGAGGGCGTGCGGATTTTTATCGGCGGCGAGAGCCAGGTGGTCCCGTTTGAAGATCTGTCCATCGTCAGTGCGCCGTATGAAGTTGATGGCCAGGTGGTGGGCACGCTCGGGGTGATCGGCCCCACGCGGATGGCCTACGACCGCATGATCCAGATCGTTGACATTACCTCGCGGCTGGTGAGCAATGCGCTCAGTCACCACAAATAGCACCTATACAATCCGCGCTTCGGTCGGGCCGTTAGCTCAGTTGGTTAGAGCAGAGGACTCATAATCCTTTGGTCGTAGGTTCAAGTCCTACACGGCCCACCATTCATGGTGCCACAGGTGGTGTCTTCTCAAATAGCGGCTCCACCCGGCGCTGCCACGACTTGCGCACCAGATGCGGCAGCAGCAGGTGCAATGGCATACGCAGCCAGTGGCTACGCACATAGAGGCACAAGGTCGCCATGCCGGAAAGCCAGGTGCGGCTGGTGAAATGCGCCGTGGCAAACGCGGACAGAAACAGCGCGTCCATCACCGCGATACCGAACCGGCCCGGTCGGCCGGGGCAACGTTCCAGCACACCAGCGGGTATCGGAGTCTGCAGCAGCTTCTGGCTGTACCGCAAGCTATAGAACAGGGGTTTGCCCAGGTTGAGTTGCGCCGCCCGCGCGGTCAGGCGGTCCCAGAACGCGGGGTCGCGGCCATAGTCCCGAAGTAGCGCGTCAAGGTCTGCCAGATCGCGCAAGCCATGTCCCCATTCACCCTCGTGAAACAGGTGGGTGGCGCTATGCAGAATCTGGTCGGCCGGATCAGGAATACTGAAACGCGGAAACAACGGCAAGGTTTTGGCTGCCGCCAGCAGCAAATCAGGGCGGGTCCGGGTACGCGCGGTCTCGGGCAGGATGTTGTGGTGCAGGTCCAGCACAGTCTTGCGGCGGATGTGCGACATCGGCGGCAGCTCATGCATCCATTCGCGGTAGTACCGCTGCTCGTATTTGTCGTGGTGGCTGCTGTTCCAACCGCCCAGCATCAATGCTGCTTCTGCCGCATCCAGCTGGGTCTTGGGTACCAGAATGTCAATATCGGAAAACAGGCGGCCAGCGGCTGGCGCAAGGTCGGCTGCTGTATAGGCCGCACCTTTCAGCAGCAGCACCGGCCCCGGTAACTCGGACAGAGTTATGGAGAGCTGTACCAGTTCCCAGCGAACCGCGCGGTGCTGTTGCCCGGCCAGCGTCAGAACGGTCTCGAAGTGATGGCGAATCGGTGCGGGTAAGCGGTTTTCGATACCGGCCGCGCGCGCCAGCGCACCCAGACGGCCCGATAGCCCGGCAGATGCTGCCTGGCGCATGACCAGATCCCACGCGTCCGGCCCGAAGCCGACCATCGCGGCCGGGTCACGCAGCGCCAGCAACAGATAGTCCCAGCCCCGGTTCATCAGAACACCTTCATGCCACGAGATCCTCAAACACTTTCAGCGCCTCCTCCAACCGGGAGTATTCGAAGTCCCAGCAATCGCAGCTATCAATTAGCTGGGCGTTGAGATCAAATCCGAGCCGCCCCAACAAACTGTAGTTGAAGGAGTGATTGGCCGCGTGCATGAAAGCGTCCGCCTTGGAGCGGGTTTGCAAGGCGGTGGACGCTCCCGCCCTCCAACGCGGGAACACCATGTGGGCGGCGCGACCCTTCTCGCCCATTCTTGCGACGCTGTCGGTGGATGGCCGCAAATGCGACACCGTGCCTTTGTGGGTGTCGTAGGCAGGTGCCCCCAGTACGGCGTTGGCGTCAAACGCCCGGATGATGTCGATCGACTGGTTTTTCAGGCTCACAGGGCGTGCCAGAGGTACCAGCAGGCCGTCGTCGCGGTCGACAATCGCGAGTTCGTCGGAAAGCAGTCGCCATCCGGAGAGGGCGAGCGCGGCGGTGAGAGTGCTTTTTCCGGCACCGGGGTCGCCAGGCAGAATGACGCAGCGGCCATTGCGCTCCAGCACCGCAGCGTGCAACAGGAGGTAGTGGTGGCAATGCCCCGCCACACACCAGTTCATGCCCCATTCCAGCAACGCAAAGGCATGCTCCTGCGGCAACGGTTTAAAGGGTGAATAGCCATCCAGCCAGAAGTTGATTTGTGGGCGGTACCACCGGCGTGGCCCGGAGACCCCGTCCACCACAATATGGAAGTCGCGCAAACCGGAATCTTCCTCAACCGGAAAGTCCGCATACAGTGTTGCCAGGCCGCGCATCACGCTGGGCTGTCTGGACTGCACCCGAAAGCGGAATGGACCCGTGACCAGCGTCAGGCCGTTTGCCAGGCGCAGACGCAATTGCGGCCCGGACAATTGCCCCAGCGTTACAAGCGGCATGTCACAAAATCCAGCCGCACCAATTCCTCAAGTACATAGTCGATATCGGTCTCATCGATCAGAAAATGTTGCGCCAATTGCGCTGTTGTCTGCCCGCCTGCCGTTGCAATGTGCGCAAGTAGCTGCCCCGGCGTATCGGCCAACCGGTGGGTGTCGTTGGAAAGTGCATGATGAAAGACGTACTCTCCGTCCCAGTGCCGCCACACCAGACCTGCATGTGCGGGGACCTGCCAATGGTGCGGATCGGAAGACATGGTGGGGCTACTGTGCGGCAAAGTGCCCAAGCATAACTGCCTTGAAGGGATGGATACCCATCGCCCCACTGCCGCGCAACTCCGCCGCGCGATGTATGTCCTTAGTTGTCGGTGCTCGGAGGTGGCGGAAAAAAACCGGCAACCTCAATGAGGCTACCGGTTTTCGCACGAGCGTCTGCTCAGGCGTGAAGCTGCTGCCAATATGCCTGTACCTGGGCGCGCGTCCAATTAGTGGTAGCGTTCACTGGATAGGTTCCCGCGCCGGTGTGAACTGCGTTGTACATGGCTACAACCTGCGCAGTTGTGAGCGGGTAGGCACCGACAGTGCCAAAGGAGTTCAGGACTGCTGCGGCGGCCTCGCGCCCGAACACAAAAGCAGCCCCTGCATTAGTGGTGGCCAGCACCTGCCGAATGGAGGCAGCGCGCGTAGCCAGGGAGGTGTTGTTTGCCACCACCCCGGCATTGTTGTATCTGAAAGACGTGCTGAGACCCGAGAACGCGTTGAAAAGGGTGCCAATGTTGGCGAAAGGATACGGGAATGAAGGAGGTGTAGTGACTACTGGCAAATCGCCCCGGGTAACAGCCGCAGGCCAACTGGGGTTGTCCCGCCAGGCCGAAGGTGACAAACCAAGGCTGGAACACAAAACATCGTCCCCAACGCGCGGAGACATATTCCCGGACATCTGGCCAGAAATTGTGCAGTGCTGCGGGACGCTTAACCCGGGAGCACCCAGAACCGGCTTGCTGATCAGCGAGCCCAGCACCACAGTGCCCGCCAAGCCACCACGCGCCAGACGCCTGCGTAGCAGGTTCGGACGATCAGGTTGTTCTGGCATATTAGATTGCATTGTGATCCCCACTGACGTGAATACTGAGGTACCCCGGGGTGCTTGCCCCGCTGGATTGACCTGCTACGCGCTTACAGCAAACTTCGACCTTCCGTCCTTCTGGTCTCCGCAACATGCTGTACCGCCGATCTATTAGAAAGTAACAAACGACGCTTTATGACCTGCCTATCGTACTGTACGGTCAAGTCTCCGAGCGCAACCCATCGGGTGCTGGGGCACCGGAGGCGGGGAGAAACAGCGAGGTACAGTTCAATACAGGACTTCAGAGCAATTTTCAGGCCAGCTTGCACGAGGGGTTACAAGTCATTGATTAGTAATGATAAATCTGAGTTCACGCGACAGCGACGCAGGCTCAGAGCGGCCTTGTGTAAGTTTTGCCGACATCCGGCAATCGGTATCGGGATGCCGCGCGCCGAAACTTCGGCCCCGTCTCTGCTGCTGCGTCAGTCTTGAGTGAGCTAAAGCCACACAGGCCCAGTGTAGACTTTGGCGCTGCTGCCAAACGGCGAAACATCGCCGGCCCGCGCAGTTCCGGCCCGGCTTTTCAAGGAGTTGTGTGTGTTTCAACGTGTCGTTCCGGTCAACAAAGAGATTCACGCCCACAAGAAAATACTGGAGGTGTCGACCTTCGAATTTGCCTGGCAGTTGCACATTGCCTACGTGACGCTACAGGAATTCACCCGTTGCGCATCGATCTATCCGATTGTGTTTTTGGAAGACAAGGCGCATAACGCGTTTCGGCCGGTTGTGTTGTTGGGGCTGAACGTAGGACGTAATCTTTTCGTGGATTCGGCGGGTCGCTGGCAGGCGTCGTACATTCCAGCTGTCATCAGGCGTTATCCTTTTGCGTTGGCCCCGGGCACTACCGAGGGCCAGTTTGTGGTGTGCTTGGACGAAGCCAGCGACCTGGTCAGCGATACGGAGGGAGCCGCGCTGTTTGACGCCAGCGGCGCACCGACCCAGGTTATCGAAAATGTAAAGCGTTATCTGTCGGAGCTCCAGCAAATGGAAGCGTCCACCAACGAGTTTTGCGCGTTCCTGGCCAAAAACAATATGTTCACCCCGCTGAATCTCAGCGTGCGCGAGAGCGGTGCGATGAAGAACATCGCTGGTTGTTACGTCATCAATGAAGAACGCTTGAACAATCTGTCTGACGAACTGTTCCTTGCCATCAAGAACCAGCGTTTTCTGGGCGCGGTCTACGCGCACCTGATCTCGCTGGCGCAAACCGAGCGCCTGGTCAAACTGCAGGAACAAACTGCTACTACGTGACTTGGCATGCGAGAGGGAATCGCATTCGGGCGCGTTGGATTGCCTCGCGCGCGCTCTGCAGATCGACGGAAGGATGGTGCTAGAATCCGTGGCTTTTGCGGCTGTAGCTCAGTTGGATAGAGTACTTGGCTACGAACCAAGGGGTCGTGGGTTCAATTCCTGCCAGCCGCACCAGAAACGACATGGGATAGC
>JANOCN010000051.1:0-1875 GCA_031412185.1 Betaproteobacteria bacterium
GCCGGGTGGTGGCGCTGTACGGCATCGAGCATCTGCTCCTTGTGGATGTAGATCAGCACCCGGCCGCCGACGGCATCCCACAGGCCCGAGTGCCGAACCTTGCGCGGCTGGAACACCACATCGCCATCGGACAGGATCACCGTGGGCCCGAAGGTGTTCAAGCGCTCGATGACGTCAAGGGCGCACGGGTAGAGGCGATCCGCGAACGGGTAGTCAATCAGATACCCGGACATTTGCAGCAGACGTTGGTCGTTGTCTTGCCCGAGCTCGGCGTCGAGACGGTAGCGCTGCAGCGCACCCAGGTAGTCTGCATAGCCGAGTTCGCTGCGCAAGCCCTCGAAGATCGCCCAATAGCGCGACGCACTGGCGGCGCCGAATTCGAGCGCCAGGTGGGCCCGCAGGTCCGCGATGACCTGGTCGTTGTCGAGCAGCGTGTTGTCCACGTCGAGCAAGAACACGACCTCCTGCGACGCTGTCATGGCGCAGGCTTCTCGGCATGGCCGCCGAACTCATGCCGCATCGCGGACAGCATTCGATTGGAAAAGTCGGCGTTGCCGCGTGACGTGAATCGCGCGTAAAGCGCAGCGCTGAGGACAGGTGTCGGCACCCCTTCGTCGATGGCCGCCTGGACCGGCCAGCGGCCCTCGCCCGAATCCGAGACACGACCGCCATATCGAGCCAGTTCAGGATCCTTCAGCAAAGCTGTGGCTGTCAGGTCGAGAAGCCAGGAGCCGATGACACTACCGCGGCGCCACACCTCGGTGATCTCGGGCAGGTTCATGTCGAGCCGATAGATCTCGGGGTCACGCAACGGCGTGGTTTCGGCATCATGCTCGAACTCGTGCGGCTGGCGGCGTTGGCCCAAGTTGGCGTTGCGCAGGATGTTCAAGCCTTCCGCATACGCCGCCATCACGCCGTACTCGATGCCGTTGTGAACCATCTTGACGAAGTGCCCTGCTCCGTGCGGGCCACAGTGCAGGTAGCCTTCTTCGGCCGTACCTACGCCGGCCGTTCGGCCGGGAGTCCGCATTGCGGCTTGAACCCCAGGCGCCAGCGAGGACAAAAGTGGCCTCAGCTGATCAACAATATCCGCTTCGCCGCCGATCATCAAACAGTAGCCTCGTTCCAAACCGGCGACGCCGCCACTCGTTCCGATGTCGAGGTAGTGAACACCGCGCGTGCGAAGTTGGGCTCCACGCCGCATGTCGTCACGGTAGTACGAATTACCTCCATCGATGACGATGTCGCCTGCATCGAGCAGCGGTACGAGATCGCCAAGCGCCTGATCGACGACCGCCGCCGGCACCATCAGCCAGATGGCGCGGGGCTGGGCAAGCCGTGAAACCGTCTCCTGCAACGAGGCGGCTCCGGTGGCACCGTCCTCGACGAGACTCGATGCTGCGGACGGCTGCAAGTCATAAACGACACACTCGTGACCATTCTTCAGCAGCCGCCGGACCATGCTGGCACCCATCCGACCCAATCCGATCATGCCAAGTTGCATCTGCGATTCTTTCGATGCGCAATGAGCGCGAATGGGTCGTGGTGGCGAGAGCGCTAGAGCGAAATGGCGATAGTTCCCTTTGTGCAATCTCTTCAGAGGAAGTGCCCGGGCACATGCGCCGAGCCGGACCCCGAGGGGAGCAAGTCATGACAACGGCCACCTTGTACGGTGCGCCCGTCGAAGGCCCGGCGTCTGTGCGGTGACGCACTCAGTGGGGCACGACGTTCCACGGCTCAAGTAGCCGTCTCTGCCAGAAAGCAATCCGACGTACCTGGCCCCACATCTGGTCATGCGGTACTCGAGATGCCGTGGCCACCGCGTACGCTGGCGCACAGACGGCACAGCGCAATTCGCGTAATTTGAAACTGACG
>JANOCN010000052.1:0-2967 GCA_031412185.1 Betaproteobacteria bacterium
ATCCCAATGCCGAAGGTGCGCCCGATGGCGGCCAGCTGCTGCGTGGCGCGCAGGCCGCCCCAGTAGTGGTGGTCGGACAGAATCACCTGCACAGCGTTCAGGCGTATCGTCTCGGGAATGTGGCCAAACGCGATGGTGCACATATTGGTAGCCAGTGGCATGCGGGCGAACCTGGCCACCTCGCCCATTTCCTGCAGGCTGTTGACCGGGTCTTCCAGGTATTCGAGCAAACTGTCTGCAGCAAGCACCGGCATGATTCGACGCGTGGTGTCCACTGTCCACCCACCGTTCGGGTCGATCCGCAGCGGCATGGCCGGGAACGCGGCACGCAAGGCCTGCAGCGCCTCGATCTCCACCTCGGGTGCGAATACGCCACCTTTGAGCTTGATCGAACCAAACCCGTATTGGTCGACCATCCGGCGCGCCTCGCCGACCATCTGGGCCGGCGTCAGCACCTCGCCCCAGTTGTCCGGCGGGTACGCGTTGAAGTCCTTGTGCCGCGCAAACTTGTAGAACAGGTAGGCGCTGAAAGGCAGGGCGGGCCGCACCGCACCGCCCAGCACGGCATACAAGGGGCGACCCAGTATTTGCCCCTGCAAGTCGAGAAACGCCACTTCAAATGCACCCACCGCCGTGGCGCGTGCCTTGTCACCCGCCGGTGGGAAGGATGCCCCGGGGTCGGGGTCGTCGCCGACCGAGGCGTACACCACACGTGTCAACGCGTTCAGGTCGAGTGGGTCCAGGCCCACCAGCTGCGGCGCTATTGCGTTTAGGTTTGCCAGCGTTTGCAGGTCACCGTAACTCTCGCCCAGGCCCACACGGCCATCTTCGGTCACTACCTCGATGATGCTACGCAGCGCCCAGGGCTCGTGCACCCCCGCCACATTGAGCAGCGGCGGGTCGCGAAAGGCGATCGGCGTTATGCGGACTGCCACGACTGAAGCATGAGAGCTCATAAGGTGATCTTCGGGCAAAGCGCTGCGGTGTTACGGGCTTGGGGCGGCCCGGCGGCTCATGCGATTATTCCACCAGTTGCAGCCGTACTGCGCCGCCAAGCGACTCGCCGGGCGCGAGCATGCGGGTACCGGTGCCGGCGATGCCGCGCGCATGCAGGTTGAACCCATCCGCCACGTGGCTGACCGGCTCGAGGCAAAGGTAGGCCAGGTTGTCCGGCCGGTGTATGACCAGATGGCTGAACACCGGGTCTGCGACGAGTCGCAATCGTGCACCTTCAGGTAGGTCTACTGTTGCCGCGCCATCCCAGCCGCCGACGTAGTCCGTCAATCCGCCGGCTCGCAGGCTGCGGGCAGGTGTGTAGATCTCGCTGGCGAGTGGTGACCTCGCGGAGGTTGCCAGGAAGTCCACCGTCGGTGGCCAGACGGTCGTGGCATGGTAGCCAATTCGCGCCTGCGGTTGATGGCGAAAATACGGATGCAGACCGATGCCGGCGGGCATCACGCGCGCGTCGGCATTGCGCATTTCAATGCGGATCACCAACGCGCTGGGTGCCAGTTCCACGCGCATGCGGGCCCAGTAGTGCCATGGCCATGCAACGCTGGGCGGGCAGTCGAGCTCCAGGACGGCGCTCGCCTCCTCGCTTGCCAGGGTCTGCCAAGCAAGCCCATGTGCGTTGCCGTGCAAGGTGTGCGGTGCCGCGTCCGGATGGGCTTGCAGCGCCACCACTTCGCCATTGACGTTAAGCATTGCATTCGCAATCCGGTTCGAATACGGTAGCAGTGGATAGATGCCGCCCTTGGCCCAGCGGATCGGGTCGAAAAAATCCTCCGGATAAGGATGCAGCACATCGACTTCTCCGCCGGAGGGTCGCACCAGACGCAACGCCGACACGCGCCCGCCCGCGCCAGGCAACAGCCGTGCGCTTGCGCAGCCGGCCTGAAGTTGCACCAAGTCTCTCATGGTTGCGATCCCAACGTGTCTCGATAGTGCTGCCGATAAGCGATTCAAAAATCCAGCGTTGCCGGTATGCGGGCCAACCCCGTTCAGGCGGGGCGGGTTCGAAGAACGGGTGCTTCGACCGCCTTTGACTCAAGTATCGATTGGGAAATTGTGCCCGCCCATCAATCGAAAAAAAACCCCGCTGAAGCGGGGCTTTTCGTCTGCGGGCAGCCGCTTAGCGTTTGCGACGGCGCGACATGGCCAAACCTGCAAGTGCCACGCCGACCAGGGCCAGTGACGCAGGTTCGGGCACTTGCGCGGAAGGGCCGACGAGCACGTTGATCTGGCTACGCGCTACGATACCGCTGTCATCCGATGCCTGAAGGAAGATGGTGTAGGTGCCATCAACAGTGGGGTCAAACCCCGCGAACAGGCCGCTATCGAAGAAGTCATAGTTCCACGACTGCTGAACCAGATTGGAAGACCCAACCAAGCCGGCATACACGGCGGCACCACCCGGGCAAGCAGCCTCAGTTCCAGCGCTTTGAGCCGTCCCGTTATTCCCGAAGGAATGATCCAGGCAGGGAGCCACAGTAATCGGGTTGAACGTTTGGAAATTCGTTCCCAATCCGGGGTCATAGTCCATTCCAAGGAGATAGGTCAGCCCGCCTATCGACCGTCCGTTGTTGCTGACGCCATCCTGATTTGTATTAATCGACCAATCGAAATTCCAGCGGGCCCGGTTCTGGCCGGCACCGCCGAAACCAGGAGGCTCGCCCGCATTCTGTGTGTAGTTGCCGTTGCCGTTGCTGCCTGTAACGTTAGTAGCCGCGTTGGTGGCTAAATCGTGACGTTCGCGGCCGCGAAGGCCGATTTCGACGTTGTTGGCACGATCGACGGTGAAGCCGCCGTTGGTGGTGCCCCCTGTGCCCGCGATGAAATTATTGGTCACATTTTGGTCGAACAATAAAGGGGCCGCTTGTGTGCTGATCGATGCCGCAGCTAGAAGTGCCATAGTGAGGGAAGCGCGAATCATGGTTTTCCTTTCTTTGGGAGAAATAAAAGTAAGTT
>JANOCN010000053.1:0-9649 GCA_031412185.1 Betaproteobacteria bacterium
CCCATCACCACCTCGCTCTGGCCCGCAGCGTAGGCTTCAGCGTTGTCAAAAAAGTTCACGCCTGCGTCCATGGCTAGCGCCATCATTTCGCGCGCCGCCGAAACGTCCACCTGGGTGTGGTAGGTCACCCAGGAACCCAACGAAAGCTCACTCAACTGCAGGCCACTGCGGCCAAGGCGCCGGTATTGCATGGGGCTACTCTCGTGAAAGTGATCTGACTCTGAACACCCATCCAAGCCTACCAGAGCCGTGGACACTCGCGGATATCAGACCGGGTCAGTCGTGAACGGTTCTGGGGGTGCCTGGAGTGCTTCCGTCGCCAGGCGTTCGTATTCAGATATTACCTGCGCACCGAGCAACAGCAGGGTCGCCGCCACCTCAAGGCTCAACAAGACCGCGATGGAGGTAGTCAACGACCCGTACACCGTGCCGATCTGGGACAGGGTAGAGAAGTACCAGATGAGAAGATGGCGCGACAACTCCCAGAGCAAGGCGGCGGCAAATGCGCCGAGCAGCGCGTGCTGCAACGATGGACGTCCTACCGGCATTACCATGTAAACCGAGGTAAGCACAAAAACCTCCCCCGCAAAACCGAGAAGATACAGCAATGCGCCGGACAGGCCTCCAAGCGACCAGCTCCGCCACAAGAATTCCATCTCTTGCTGGCCCATCGCCTGCAAGCTGCCGGCCACCAGCGTCACCAGCAGCAGGCCCAGCCCAAGCGACAGAATGTACACATAAGGAATCACAGCAGAGACCAGGAAGTGCCGTCGCCGTATGGCCACGCGGTGATGGAATATGACCGACATCGCGTTCTCCAGCACCGTGAACGCCAGCGAGCTGAAAAACAGCATACTGACCAGCAGCACCCATCCCAGCACATCGCGGTGTTCGAGAAAATTTGCCAGTTCCGACACAATGGCTTGGGACTGTCCTGGGATCAACCATTCCAGATACCTGCCCAGCGTTTGCAGCAGCGCGGACTGTTCGACAAAATGCGACAGCGCAATGACGGTGAGGATCAGCATCGGCACGATCGACAGCAAGGCGTAGTAGGCGACTGCCCCGGCCAGCAGCAGACCCTGGTTGGCGCGAAATCCCCGCAGCGTTCGCAACAGGAATGCCCCGGGGTGCTCGATAACTTGCGTGATTTGGTGCCTGGAGGCTTGCATACTATTGGAGCAGCCTCTGCCCGGCCGCTGCGGCAGGCAGCGTACGGCTGTCGGCTAAGGACCCAATGATGGGACATATAAGGCGGGGCTGTCTCTCGGACTGGGGCTTGCCTCCATGTCAGTGAATACCGACACCGCCAAAGTTTCCGGGTTTGGCCGGAAAAAGCGTGCACACTATTACGACAACAGGAGTTAGCAGTGACGAATCCAACTCTAGAACCGGTCATTCGCACCAACGCAAATAGCGCAAATCCCGGGAGTGCAGGCGAGGAACTTGCGGAGTCGCCGCTGATAAAGCTCTACATGCCGATCGACGTACGCAGTCTGGCGCTGGCGGCGCTTGCCGTAATGGGCGGTATTTTCATGCTGCGTTGGGCCAGTGCGGTGTTCATCCCCTTGATGGTCGGTTTGCTGTTCAACTATGCGCTGGCGCCCGTGGTGGACTGGCTGCATTCGCGCCGGATTCCGCGAGCGCTCAGCGCGGCAGCGCTCATCGTGGGCATCCTGGGCGGCACAGCGGCGACCGTGCTTTCACTCAGCGACGATGCCAACAATCTGATCGAGTCTTTGCCATTGGCAGCGCAAAAGCTGGGTCGGTCAATACAAACCGGGCGCGGCAAGACCGACAGCACGCTGGCAACGGTCCAAAAGGCCGCGACCAGTCTTGAGCAGGCAGCCGAAGAAGCGACCGCAACACCCGATAGCCGAGGCGTACAACGGGTGCGGGTTGAGAAACCCAAGTTCGACATCCGGGACCACCTATGGACCGGAACTCTTGGATTGTTAAGTGCGCTGGGGCAGATCGCCATGATGGCGCTAATTACATTTTTTCTTCTGGCTTCGGGCGATACCTTCCGGCGCAAAATGATCAAACTGGCCGGTCCTACGCTGAGCAAGAAGAAGGTCACGCTGGAAGCTCTCAATGAGATCCATGACCAGATCCAGCGCTACATGTTGGTGCAGATCTTCACCAGTGCCCTGGTGGGCCTGGCTACCTGGCTGTCTTTCCTGGCGATTGGTCTGGAGAACGCTGCAGTCTGGGGCATCGCTGCAGGTGTGCTCAACCTGGTCCCTTACGTTGGCAATGTCATCATCACAGGAGGCTCTGCGCTGCTTGGGTTCATGCAGTTCGGTACGTTGGAGATGGCAGCGGCGATTGCCGCCATTTCGTTTGCGATTAACTTCGTCGAGGGGTTCCTGTTGACCCCGTGGCTGACCGGCCGCGCCAACAAAATGAATTCGGTAGCGATTTTTGTGGGTGTACTTGCGTGGGGCTGGCTCTGGGGCCCGTGGGGACTACTGCTCGGCGTTCCTATCCTGGTGATCATCAAGTCGGTATGCGACCGGGTGGAGGACCTCAAACCGGTGGGTGAAATTCTCGGCGACTAAATGGTTGCTAGAGCGGCGCGATGGCTTCACCACGCTCGCGCGCAGCAAAGCAGACCGGCAGCAGACCGGCATCTGGCAGCGCCTGCGTCGCCGCCGAGCCGCAATGGCCCTGCACTTGCATACTTCCCGGTTTGGGCGCATCCTTTGCCTTGTCGCAGTGCAACACTACTAGGAGTCCAGCATGGGTAGTTCAAGTGGCGGGTGTGTCCGGTCTGGTTTTGCCCTGCTCGTGGGCCTTTTTGTTGCTGCTGCAGCGCAGGCCGCCACAGCGGCGGCGGTGTCGGCGCAGACCGCCATGGCAGCCTTTGCCAAGGCCAACGCTGCCGTTGTGGGCGTGCGCGTCGGTGTGGCGAACGACGCCCGTTCGGCCGAAACCTTGGGTAAGGAGCGCACTGGTTCCGGTGTGGTGATCGGCCCGGACGGGCTGATATTGACCATCGGGTACCTGATGCTCGAAGCCCAGTCGATTCAGATCGTTACCCAGGACAACAAGACCCTGCCGGCCCAAGCCGTGGCCTATGACCTGGCAACCGGCTTTGGCCTGATCAAGCCCATTATTCCCTTGCGTGGCATTGACCCGGTGGTGCTGGGCAGCCTGAAAGACCTGCAGACCGGTGAGGCCCTGATGGCCGCTACCGGCGCGCAGGGCAATGGCGAAGATGGCGACGTCAGCATGACACAGATGGTCAGCAAACGTCCGTTCTCCGGCTACTGGGAGTACCACATTGATGCAGCAGTGTTTACCAGCCCGCCGATTGGCAACCACTCGGGTGCACCACTGTTCAACCAAAAGGGCGAGTTGATCGGTATTGGGAGTTTGTTCGTCAGCGATGCGATGGGCGGCAACCGGCGGCTGCCCGGCAACATGTTTGTACCGGTAGATCTCCTCAAGCCCATCCTCAGCGAAATGCAGCAGACCGGAAGTACCAAGACCAGCCGCAGGCCTTGGGTGGGGCTAACCTCCACCGAACAGGGCGGGCGGGTGCAGATTGTGCGGGTCAACAAGGAGAGCCCGGCGCAAATCGCGGGGCTGGAGGCAGGCGACCTGGTACTGGCGGTGGATGGCGCCAAGGTCGCAACGCTGGAGGAGTTCTACAAAAAGCTGTGGGACCGCGCGCGGCCCGACGCGGAAATCTCGCTCACGGTGCTCAAGGGGGCGGACATCAAGACGATTGTGCTCAAGCCAGTGGACCGGATGAGCACGATGCAAAAACCAGCCGGCATCTGACCCGCTTGCCGTACACCGTTAGTGGGTCTCGCGCAGACCACTGGCAACCGTCGGATAGTCCAACACCAGCTTGAGTTCGCGTTTCATGCGGGTGTTGTCCAGCCGCCTGGATTCACCCATGAAACTCAGCAGCATCAGGGGTAACTCGTTGCGCGCTGTGTCGCGCGCTACACGCCGGGGCCGGGTTAAACCGTACAGGTCGGCGGCCAGGTCGAAGTAGTCGCCCATCTTGAGTTGGCTGTCGTCGTTGACGTTGTAGATGCGTTGTGCGCGCCCGCGCCACAATGCAGCAATACAGGCGCGCGCCAGGTCATCGGCATGGATATGGTTGGTGTAGACGTCGTCTTCAGCCAGCAATACGGGTGTGCCTTTTTGCAGGCGCGCGCGCGGGGTGCCACCGGCGCGGTCTGGCGCGTAAATGCCAGGGATGCGCAAAATACTGCTACGCACGCCGTCGGCGCGCCCAAGAAATCGCACCGCCTGCTCGGCGTCGCAGCGCCGCAAACCGCGTTGGGTGGCGGCGTTCAGCGGGCGTGTTTCGCGCACCAGATCACCTGCGCAATCGCCATAAACACCGCTGGTGGACCCGTAAACCACGGCCGCAGGCAGGCTGCGGCGGCGCAAGACGCTTACCAGTGCACTGGTCCGGGAATCCCCCCAGCCCTCGCCTGGTGGGGGCGCCAGATGTACCACGCGGGTTGCCAGGCCAGCCAGCCGGCGCAGGGATTCCCGGTGGTCCAGGTTGCCCAGCAACGGTAGGACAGCCAGGCCGCGTAGCTCAGTAACCCGGGTGGCATCGGTAGTGAGGGCCATCAGTCGTACCCGCCCGGCCAACCGGCTGGCGACACGCAGGCCGACATCACCGCAACCGACAATCAGCACGCGTTCGCGGCGAAAACGCGCTGGCAACGCACCTAGAGGGCTTTGGTTTGAGGGCAAAATCAGGGAGCTGCAGACAATGTGACTCCTGGAGGATAACCAAGAACCTATCCGTGAATAAAACGACGTGCAGTTTCCGACAAAAACCAACTTGGACCCGCATCAAGGCGTAACCAAAAGATGACATTCCAGATTTCGATTCAGCCGAGCGGAAGAACTTTCACGGTGGAGCAAGACGAGGCCATGCTGAGTGCGGGCATTCGCCAGGGCATCGGGTTGCCGTATGGTTGCAAGGACGGTGCCTGTGGCTCGTGCAAGTGCAAGAAACTCGAGGGCACCGTGGTGCATGGCCCGCACCAGAGCAAAGCCTTGAGCGACGAAGAAGAAGCCAACGGGTTTGTACTCACCTGCTGCGGCGTACCGCACAGCGACGTGGTGCTGGAATCGCGCCAGGTTACCGAAGCGGGGGCATTCCCGATCCGCAAGATGCCTGCAAGGGTGGCCGCGCTGGAACGCAAATCGCACGACGTGATGGCGATCCGGCTGCAGTTGCCAGCCAACGACCCGTTCGTTTACCACGCCGGACAGTATGTCGAGTTCCTGCTGCGTGATGGTGCCCGGCGCAGTTACTCCATGGCCAACGCCCCGCACAACGGGCCAGGTGTGGAGTTGCATATCCGCCATATGCCGGGCGGAAAATTCACCGAGCACGTCTTCGGCAACATGAAAGAAAAAGAGATTCAGCGTATCGAAGGGCCGTTTGGCAGCTTCTACCTGCGCGAAGAGTCCGACAAACCGATGGTCCTGCTTGCATCCGGGACCGGTTTTGCACCGATCAAGGCCGTGATCGAACACATGCAGTTCCAGGGCATCACGCGCCCTGCAACCCTGTATTGGGGTGGACGCCGCCCCGAAGACCTGTACCTGAACGAATGGGTACAGGCGCGCCTGGCGGAGATGCCCAATTTGCAGTATGTGCCGGTGATCTCCAACGCAACGCCCGAAGACGCGTGGACCGGGCGCACCGGATTTGTCCACCGGGCGGTCCTGGAAGATTTTCCCGACCTGTCAGGCTACCAGGTGTATGCCTGCGGGGCACCCGTCGTGGTGGACTCGGCGCGCAAGGACTACAGCGAACTCGCCGGTTTGCCCGAAGAAGAGTTTTACGCAGATTCGTTTATTACCGAAGCCGACAAGGCCAAATCATGACATTCCTTCATATGCTTACACGTAAGCGCCGACTGCTGTTTGAACTGCTAAGCCTGGCTGCGCTGGTGATCACCCCGGCCACGGCGCAGGCGCAGGCGTTCCCATCCAAACCGATTCGCTGGGTGGTGGTGGCACCGGCCGGGTCGTCACTTGATGTGATCGCCCGCGCCATGCAGGACAAACTCCGGGACCTGCTCGGGCAGCCGATCGTGATCGACAACCGCGCCGGTGCCGGGGGCACCCTCGGAACCAATGAAGTCGCCAAGAGTCCGCCAGACGGTCACACCTGGGTGATGTCATTCAACGGCCCGCTTTCCTACGCGCCCTATCTGTACAGCAAGCTGCCCTACAACCCGGTACGTGATCTGCTACCGGTGGTGCTGACTACGTCGCAACCCAATCTGATTGCTGTGAGTGCCGGGTTCCCGGCCAGCAATATGCAGGAACTGGTTGCCGTGCTAAAGGCCAACCCCGGCAAATACAACTTCGCTTCGGTGGGCAACGGCAGTTCGTCGCATTTGACAATGGAGTATGTCAAAGCCCTCACGGGAACATTCGCGGTGCACATACCGTTCAATGGCAGCCCGCCGGCTGTGCTGGCGACGGCCAGCGGTGACACCCAGATTCTGGCCACGGTACCCACAGTTATCACCCCACAGGTTGCTGCGGGCCGCATGAAGGCAATTGCGGTCACTGGCGCGCAACGTTATGGCTTGTTGCCCGGTATTCCGACGGTCGCGGAAAGCGGAATTGCCGAGCTGCAGAAGTTCGAGGCGATTGCCTGGAATGGAGTGCTGGTTGCCGCAGGTACACCACGGCCCATTGTGGATCGCATCAACGCAGCCATCAACACCGCCATGAACGACCCCCAGGTCAAGGAGCGGCTGAAGGTAGCCGGGCTGGACGCTGCAGGCGGGACGCCGGAGCAGTTCGCGAAACTGATAGCCGACGAGTCCAGCAAGTGGCAACCGGTGATTCTGCGTACCGGTGCCAAACTGGATTGATGGCGGGCACATGAAAACCCGAAAAATCAACCGCGTCCTGCAAGCATTGGCAGCAACGCTGGCGCTGGCAGTGCTGCCATCCGGCAGCTCCGCGCAGACACGCCCGATCCGCATCATTGTGCCGTACGCGCCTGGTGGTCCGATTGACATAACAGCCCGTCTGTTGGCCGAGCGCGTCAGGGACAGCCTGGGCACTGTAATTGTGGAAAACCGGCCTGGCGGCGGCGGCAATATTGGCGCTGACCTGGTCGCCAAGGCGGCTCCCGACGGCTTGACCATTGGTATCGCGGCACTCGCCACCCATGCAATCAACCCCTGGCTTTACAGCAAGATGCCTTTCAATGCGGCCACCGATTTTGCGCCGATCACGCAGATGGTGCGGGTACCGAATGTGCTGGTTATCAACAGCGAAACCGCTGCCAGACTAGGCATCAATAGTCTGCCGGACTTCGTCAAATATGCCAAGGCCAACCCTGGCAAACTCAATTACGGATCGGGTGGCAACGGCAGTGGCGGGCACCTGGCAGGCGAAATGTTCAAGGCGCAGGCCGGCATTTTTGCGGTACATATCCCGTACAACGGTGGTAGCCCGGCCCAACTGGCGCTGCTCTCAGGTCAGGTGGATTTCAATTTCGACAACCTGGCTACCGCTGCAGCCAACATCAAAGGCGGCAAGATCAAGGCGCTGGCGGTGACCACCGCACAACGCAGCGCAGCGTTGCCCGATGTGCCAGCGGTGAGTGAGGTACTGGGCCGATTTTCAGTCGACACCTGGTGGGGCCTGGTGGCACCAGCGGCTACCCCCAAAGAAACCATAACCAGGCTCAATCAGGCATTCGTTGCCGCGCTTAACAGCCCGGAAGCCAAAACCCGATTTGCTGCGTTGTTGGCGGAGCCGGTGCCGACTACACCTGAACAATTCGGCTCTTTCATGAAAGAGGAGTTGGCAAAATACGAACAGGTGGTCAAGGCGTCGGGTGCCAAGGTGGATTAGCCGACACGGGGCGAGGGCGAAAAGCGAGATCAATGCAATTGCGGCTGTTGGCATGTGCATATCTGAACTCATCGGCCAGCCGGTACACCATCAGCAGCCCCAGCCCACCTACTGGCCGCTGGTCCATTGGAACGGTGCTGCGTTGCAACGCGAGGTCGATCATCGGCCTTGGGTCGAAAGCGACAGCCGCGTCCTCGTAGCGCAAATGAAGAACTCCGATCCGTGCAGACACACCCAGCCAGACTGAAGGCGGCGTTGCCGAACCGGCACCGCCATGCACCACGCTGTTGGTCAGCAACTCCTCGAGCGCCGTTTCAGCGCGAAGTATTGCCGCTGCTTGCGTGCCCAGCGACATTAGCCTGAGGTGCGCCAGCAGCGCGTTCAGGGACCCCATTTGCGCCGGGAAGCTGTATAGTCTTGACAAGCTCATCAACTGCGAATTAGAACAGCCAACGGGAGACAGATCAAATGAAGCATGCAAGGATGGCGCAATACGCGCTGGTGTTGGCGCTGATGTGCAACGCGGCCTGGGCCGCCGACGACGCTGGGGTCGTCAAGACCCGCAAGGGCAGCGTGTCAGTAGAACGCAACGGCCAGCAGATGGACGCACCGGTGGGCACACGCATACTCGCCAGCGATCGCATCGTCACTGGTGCCGACAGTTCGGTCGGCATCACACTGCGCGACAACACCCTGTTGTCCGCCGGTGCCAACTCAACTCTCGAACTAAACAAATTTGCGTTCAACAGCACTACGCACGTCGGCACTATAGACGCGAGCGTTAAACGCGGCACGGTGTCGGTAATTTCGGGCAAGATTGCCAAGGCAACTCCGGAGGCTGTGCGTTTCACTGCGCCCGGCATGACGCTGGGCGTGCGCGGTACCAGTTTCGTGATCGACGCCGGCCAATAGGATTTCGCAATGGGCGTGGTCACCGCAGGCATTATCGGGCTGGTATTTCTGGTCCTGAACTGGCAGCCTGCCAGCCGCGTGGTACTGCTGCCGGAAGCCGACGGCCGCGTCGGCTCGGTACTCGTCAGCAGCGAGAGTAGCGAGCAGGTGCTCTCCACCGCGTTCGCTAGCGCAGAGGTCAGCAAACGCGGCGCAATCACGCTGCAGACAGAAGACGCAAGCCAGGTTAACCAGCGCTATGCCGGCCTGCTTGCCGCCCGCCCGGCGTCGCCGGTGTCGTTCATTCTTTATTTCGAGTTTGGTTCTGCCGTGGATATCGCGCCCGCCTTCAAGCCGGTGCTGGAGCAGCTGACGGCTGCCCTGGCGACTTATCCCGCACCGGAGATTACCGTCATAGGTCACACCGACCGCGTCGGTTCCCTCGAATCCAACGACAACCTGTCGCTGCAGCGCGCGCAAACCGTACGCGACCTGATCCTGCAAGCCGGGGTAAAAGCGGACATCGATGTCAGTGGACGCGGTGAACGCGAACCGATCATCCCGACTGCCGACGAAGTTGCCGAGAGCAAAAACCGGCGGGTTGAAATCAACGTGCGCTGACCGCTGGCGGCCCGATCCAGTGCAGTACCAGGATGGCCATGTCGTCTGAAGCTTCCGCGCCTGCGACGAATGCACCCACGTCTTCGCGTACCCGACGCGTGATATCTTGCGCTGTGGAGGTGGCGTCCAGGCCGGCCAAAGCGCCACGCAGTCGCCCACTGCCATAAAGCTCGGCGTCTGCGTTGGCCGCCTCGGTAATGCCGTCTGTAACCATACACAGCCGGTCACCGCAATGCAGCTGGATACGCTGCACGGTGTTTGC
>JANOCN010000054.1:0-9543 GCA_031412185.1 Betaproteobacteria bacterium
GTCCTTGGTGATCTGCGACAACTGGCTGTTGCGCAACCGGTAACAGCGGGAGTCACCGATGTGCCCGAGCACCAGAGTTGCCCCATGGAAAACACCAACCACCAGGGTGGTGCCCATGCCCGAATATTGGGGGTTGGAGTCTGATGCGTTGAAAATGGACCGGTTTGCGTTGTCAACACAGATTTCCATGGCGCGCCGGATTTCCTTGATCTTGGCCTGGCGACCGGCCTCTCCAAGCCAGCGGGACATCTCCGACTTGATGAACGCAGTTGCCATGCCACTGGCAATCTCGCCCGCGTTGTACCCTCCCATGCCGTCGGCCAACACACACAGCTGGGTGTCGTCGTCAACCGCCACCGCATCTTCATTGTTATCCCTGGCGCGTCCCGGATCGGTCTTCGTGTAAAACGTGTAGTTCATTGTTTGGCCGGGCTATATCTCAAAGTCAGGGGTCGATGTTGTGCCCGATGCCGGGCGGCCCGCCACCGGCGTCTGGTGTACCGCTGTCTTCTCGAATCCTGCCGCCGGAGCGGGTGCCACCTCGGCCTGGTGCACCGCAGTCTTCTCGAAAACTGCCGATGGCCCGGGTGCGGCATGGGTCTGGTGTATCGACGTTTTCTGGAAATCGGTCGCCGCCGCCGCAGCAACCCCAGTGCCAAACACGGCTGTTTTTTCGTGACCGGCCGCCACCGGCGAAACCGTCTGCGCCAATGCCTTGCCAGCCATGGTGGCTCCTGCAAACGCGGGGTCTCCAGCCATTTCCGCCAGTACCAACCGGAGGTCTTGTGCAAACTGGTCGCCGTCCTGGTACCGCGTTTCCGGCCGCTTGCTGACCGACAGGGCCACTAGATTGGCCAGGCTCTCGGGCAACTCCTTGCGAATAATCCGAATGTCCGGCGCTTCCTCATTGGCAATCTTGAACATCAGCTCGGCCATGGACTCACCCCGGAAGGGCAATACGCCGCCGAGCATCTGGAACAGCATCACGCCCAGCGAATAAAGGTCTGAGCGTCCGTCCACCTTCTTGCCGGCCAGCTGCTCGGGCGACATGAAACTCGGCGTACCCAGCACCAGCCCGGTTTTGGTCTTGCTGGAGTCGGTGATGCGCGCGATGCCGAAGTCGGTCACCTTGACGGTGTCGCTATCGAGCTCGTACATGATGTTGGCAGGCTTGATGTCGCGGTGCACCACGTTCTGCTTGTGCGCATAGGCCAGCGCCTCGGCCACGCGCGCCACAATCGACAACACCTTGGGCACCGGCAGCAGGTTGCCGTCCTTGCAGTAGTCGAGCAGGTCTTTGCCCTTGAGGAACTCCATGGCGATGTAGGCCAGGTCGTGCTCCTCACCGGCATCGAAGATCGTCACGATGTTTTGATGCTGCAAGCGCCCTGCGGTCTCAGCCTCGCGGAAGAAACGTTCGCGTGCATCGACCAGCTCGTCGCCCGAGAACTCCTGGCTCAACGCCATCGTCTTGATGGCTACAACACGGCCGATTTTGGGGTCTTTGCCGAGGTATACGACGCCCATCGCCCCCTTGCCGAGTTCCTTGTCGACCTGGTAACGGCCCAGCATGGGTTTCTCGACCGCGCCACCATCCAGCAGCATGGTCCCACCGGGATGTGCACCCGAGCCACCCAGCATCACGGTCTCCGACAGGTTTTTGGCCCGGTTGAGTTTTGACTGCAGGTCCTTGTAGTCCTTGTCGTAGCTTGCCATGTGTTGGTACACGGCTTCGGCCTTGTTGAACTGGCGCTTGCGCTCGAAATCCAGCGCCAGGTTGTACATGTTGCCCATGACGGCGTCGCCCATCGGAACCCGGCGAAACCGGTCAAACGCCATGTCGAGCTGGCCCTGGCCCTGCAAAGCGAGACCCATCATGCGGTTGGTTTCGGCCGACTCCTCGTCCGACTTCAGTTTGCCAGCTTCTGTTACGAGGAACCGCTTGGTGGTCAACGCCAGATGCCCGATCGCCAGCAACATCGCGGGCAGCACCAGCTTGACCCAGGTGGCTGCACCGGACAGCAGGCCGTACTCGGTACCCAGCATGGTCACGAAAAGCACCAGCGTAATGATTGCCGCCATACCTGCCGACAACCGTGGCAGAAGGGCAATGACGTAGGCGGCGACCAGCAGAAAAACTGCCAGCGTTGCCCAGACGCCCCAGCTTGGCTGCACGATGAAATGTTCGCTCAGGATGCTGGAAGTGATGTGCGCAATCGTTTCTGCCGGCGACAGCCCGGCATGCCCTGGCACCGGGAAGGTCACCCCCACGCCGGCAGCGGTGGCTCCGATGATCACAATCTTGTCGACGTATTTGGACGCCGGGATCTTGCCGCTCAAAACGTCGTAAAAAGGCGAGATGTCGAACGGTGGCCGACCATCGCGGTCGCGGTAGAACTGCGGCAGCATCAACGCCGACTCGTCGGTCTTGACACGCAACTTGCCGATCTGGACCGACTCGCCGGGATTGAGCTTGACATCGCTGGATGCCAGATTCAGGCTCTTGATAGCGGCCAGCAGTGCCATGGACGGTACCGCACTGCCGTAATAGTTGACCAGCAGCGGCTCCTGGCGCACGGCACCATCTACGTCCTGGTACTGGTTCAAATGGCCGATGCCGGCTGCCGCAGCGCCAATACTCTCGATCGGCTGCTGGCCCGATATGGCCGGGTACGAGAAGTTGTTCTTTTCATCGATGGCGCTCTTGAGTGCATACGCCGGCAGCGGCTTGTCGGGCTTGCCTTGTGGCTCCCCCAGCATGAAAACCGAAGGCACCAGCACATTGCCCGCTTTGGCCATGCTCGCCGCGAGCGCTGCGTCGGTGTCCAACGCCGTCTCAGCATCCGCGATCACCTTGTTCAATTCCGCGTTGCTTGCCGCCTGGTCGCTGCCGGCGTCGCCAGGGCGCAGCAAGCTCTTTATCTTGCGGATGAAACTCAGGCCTGCATCGACCTGCGGCTCTATGAAAAACACCGTATGAACGATGGTCTTGGCTTTCGCCTCAGCCAACTGGTTGATCAGTTTCGCGTGGATGTCGCGCGACCACGGCCAGCGTCCGATGTTGGCGATGCTTTGGTCGTCGATCGCAATGATCGCGATCCGGTCCGAGGGTTGGCGCGAGCTGCTGGTACTGGCGAAATCGTAAAAGCGCCGCTCCAGCGTGCCGATCAGGTCGGTGGCCTGGTTCAGCAGCATCACGGCCAGCACAATCAAAACCCCGGCAACCCAGTCGGCGCGCCAGAACTGCGCTCTTTTAGATGATGATTTAGTTGCCACGTTCCAACCCACCCAAGTATTTGGTCCGACTTTGCCCGGCGCACGTGACCCAGAAAAGCCCAAACCGCTCAAAATTGCGGTGCACGGCAGCAACGTTAGCAGACACAGCGTTTGCCCACAAGGGAGTTGCCCCTGCCAACTTGTCGTTTTTTTGCACCTGAAAAGGGCTCTTCGCGGTTCGCCTTGTTGATAGCAGAGGCCGCGAGCCGGCGTCTTTTCAGGTCGTCTGCCGCGCCCGCTGTTTGAGTGCGGCACCCACCAAAAACACAAACAGCGCGCCCGCCACTCCCAAGCTGTAACCCCAAGCGGGGGTCTGTGGGAGCCACGCCTTCAGGGCCGGGTCGGTATGCGCCATGGTTCCCGCAATCCAGCCCAACAACATACCGCCGATGGTGATGATCGCGGGGAACCGGTCCATCAACCTGAGCACCAGCTGGCTACCCCAGATAATGATGGGAATACTCACCAGCAGACCAAAAATGACCAGTGGCATCTGGTGCTGGCTGCCTGCCCCCTGCGCCGCCCCTGCAATTGCAATGACGTTGTCAACGCTCATCACCAGGTCCGCAACAATCACGGTTTTGACTGCCGCCCATAACTTGTCGCTACCCTGGATGTTGGAGTGCCCGCCATCTTCCTGCGGTGCCAGCAGCTTGACCCCGATCCATAACAATAAAACAGCACCCACAAGTTTCAGATAGGGGACCTGCAGCAAGGTCAGCGCAAATGCGATCAGCACGACACGCAATACGATGGCACCCGCAGTTCCCCACAGAATGCCTTTCATGCGTTGATGAGCTGGCAGTTGGCGGCATGCCAGCGCAATCACTACTGCGTTGTCGCCACCCAGCAGGATGTCGATCATGATGATCTGGCCAACCGCAACCCAGAACTGGGCCGTGAGGAATTCTTCCACTGTGTACTTTCCCTTTCTGTGCTTCTGGTCGCAACGACCGGCTGGTAACTAGAGCAAGGCCTTCAGAAGCTTGGCCATTTCCGATGGGTTGCGGGTGACCTTGAAGCCGCACTCTTCCATCACCTGCAGTTTGGCGTCGGCAGTGTCCGCGCCGCCTGAAATCAGGGCACCGGCATGGCCCATGCGTTTGCCGGCCGGTGCCGTGACGCCCGCGATAAAACCGACTATCGGCTTCTTCATGTGGGTCTTGCACCAACGCGCCGCCTCGGCTTCATCCGGGCCACCAATCTCGCCGATCATGATGACCGCATCTGTGTCCGGGTCGTCATTGAACAGTTTCATGACGTCTATGTGCTTGAGCCCGTTGATCGGGTCCCCGCCGATACCGACGGCGCTGGACTGCCCCAGCCCGATCTCGGTCAACTGCGCCACCGCTTCATAGGTAAGGGTGCCGGAGCGGCTGACCACACCGATGCGCCCTTTGCGGTGGATATGGCCGGGCATGATGCCGATCTTGATTTCGTCGGGCGTGATGAGCCCCGGGCAGTTGGGGCCCAGCAGCAGCGTGTTTTTGCCGCCTGCCGCCACCCGCGCGCGCATGCGGTTGCGCACTTCGAGCATGTCGCGCACCGGAATTCCCTCCGTGATGCAGATTGCTAGATCCAGGTCGGCCTCCACGGCTTCCCAGATGGCGGCAGCGGCACCTGCCGGCGGCACGTAAATCACCGACGCGGTAGCACCGGTCTGTTTGGCCGCTTCCTTGACCGAAGCAAAGATCGGGATACCGAAAATGGCCTCACCGGCCTTCTTGGGGTTGACGCCAGCTACGAAACAGTTCTTGCCGTTGGCGTACTCCTGACATTTCTCCGTGTGGAACTGGCCCGTCTTACCGGTAATCCCCTGAGTAATGACTTTGGTGGTCTTGTTGATCAGAATGCTCATGACTCTTCCTATTGAACTGCGGCGACAGCCTTCTGCGCGGCCTCGGCCATGGTGTCGGCGCTGATGATGGGCAGGCCGGACTCGGCCAGCATCTTCTTGCCCAGATCTTCGTTGGTGCCTTTCATGCGCACCACCAGCGGAACACCGAGATTGGTGGCGCGGCAAGCGGTGATCACACCGGTGGCGATCGTGTCGCACTTCATGATGCCCCCGAAGATGTTCACCAGGATCGCTTTCACCTTCGGGTTCTTCAACATGATCTTGAACGCTTCAGTCACTTTCTCGGGGGTGGCGCCGCCGCCGACGTCCAGAAAGTTGGCCGGCTCTGCGCCGTAGAGCTTGATCGTGTCCATCGTCGCCATGGCCAGGCCGGCGCCGTTGACCAGGCAACCGATGCTGCCCTCCAGACTGATATATGCCAGGTCAAATTTGCTCGCCTCCACCTCGGCCGGGTCTTCTTCATCCAGATCCCGGTAAGCCACTATTTCGGTCTGGCGGAACAACGCATTGGCGTCAAAGTTGAACTTGGCGTCCAGCGCCTTGATGCCGCCATTGCCTTCGAGAATCAGCGGGTTGATCTCTACCAGGGAGGCGTCGGTTTGCATGTAGCACTGGTAGAGCTTTTGCAGCACGTCGGTGCACTGGGCTGCTGATCCCGCCGGGACGCCGATGCCGGTGCACAACTCCATCGCCTGTGCGCCGGTCAGGCCCAGGGCCGGATCGACAAACACCTTGATAATTTTCTCCGGCGTGTCGTGGGCCACCTCTTCGATGTTCATCCCTCCTTCGGACGACGCCATGAATGCGACTTTCTGTGTCGCGCGGTCGGTCACCACCGATACGTAGTACTCCTTCTGGATGTCGGCGCCGTCTTCAATCAGCAGCCGACGCACCTTCTGGCCCTGTGGTCCGGTCTGATGGGTCACCAGTTGCATGCCAAGTATCTCGCCCGCGAGCTTGCGGACTTCGTCGATGGAACGCGCCAGTTTGACGCCGCCTCCCTTGCCCCGTCCGCCCGCATGGATCTGGGCCTTTACGACCCAGACCGGACCACCGAGTTTTTGTGCGGCCTCTACCGCTTCCTGCACCGTAAAGGCGGCGATGCCGCGTGGCACCGGTACACCAAACTTGCGCAGAATTTCTTTGCCTTGGTACTCGTGAATCTTCATGAGGCCTCTTATGGAATAAGGTGAACGCAGTTTCAGGGAAAACGCAGATTCTGATCAAACTGTAGTTTTTGTGACAGCCGACTTGCACGCAGGTCAAGCCTCGTCCAAACCTCCGCCCGCCTGATACGCTTGCGGGGCGTGCGCAGGCAGTCAACGCTGAATCTGCGCAAATGTATCATGCTGCAACGCACCAAATTACCGGCAACCTGGCTTGGCACGGTTGCCAGTGGCGTAAGGAGACCAGACTATGGCCAAAGTTTTTATTGACGGCGAGGCAGGTACCACCGGGCTGCAGATTCGTGAACGTTTGTTGTCCGAGCCGGGTGTCGAGCTGGTCAGCATCGCCCCGGAGCTGCGCAAGGATGCGGACGCCAAACGCGCTCTGATGGCGGGTGTTGATCTGGTGATTTTGTGCCTGCACGATGCAGCTGCTGTCGAATCGGTGGCGATGCTTGATGCGATGGCGGGCGCCAGTGGCACGCGCGGCCCGAAAATCATTGATGCCTCGACAGCCCACCGGACCGCTGAAGGCTGGGTGTTTGGCTTCCCGGAACTGGTCGCCACGCAAAAGCAGGCGGTGGCAAACGCCTGGCGTGTTGCCAATCCGGGTTGCTACGCTACCGGTGCTATCGCGCTGATTCGCCCTCTGGTAGACGCGGGCCTGCTGCCGCAGGACGCAAGCATCACACTGTCAGCAGTCAGTGGGTACTCTGGCGGCGGGCGCTCGATGATCGAGGCCTACGAGGCCGGCACCGCGCCGCCGTTCGAGTTGTACAGCCTGGGGCGCGCGCACAAACACATCCCAGAAATCATGCGGTACACCGGGCTCACCCGGCGTCCGATTTTCATGCCGTCGGTTGGCAACTTCAGGCAGGGCATGCTGGTGCAATTGCCGCTGCACCTGGATTTGCTGCCATCCAGGCCCACGGCGCACGACCTGCACAATGTGCTCGCGAAGCATTACCAGGGCAGCGAATGGGTGACGGTAGAGTCGGCCGGTGCTGACGGCAAACTGGACGTGCTGGCGCTGCAAGACACCAACAAAATGGAGTTGCGGGTATTTGGCAGCCAAAACCCGCAAGACGGATTCAACCAGGCGGTGCTGGTCGCCCGACTGGACAACCTGGGCAAAGGTGCCAGCGGAGCCGCTGTGCAAAACCTGAAACTGATGCTGCGCCTTTAATGGCCCATACGTGAATCTGTCGGCCGTGCACCGGTCTGTCAGACCGCTCACGGGGCCATAGGCAAGACGCCCGAGCCGCGAGCTTCAATCCGGCATCGGCTCCTGATCGTCCGCAGACTGCGATACCACCCGCCGGATGGTGTCGCCATCAAATCCGCGCGAAGCCAGAAAACGCATTTGACGGCTTCTCTCTTGCGCGCCTGCGACACCATCTGCGCCACCGCTTGCCCGCACGCCACCAAACTTCCTGCTCCAGACCGCACGGGCGCGACTCAGCTCCGTGGCCTGCAAGCGGGCCACCGCGTCCAGCACCAGATTCGCATCGAGCCCCTTGTTTTGCAGCTCGTGCTGGATGCGAGCGACGCCGAGCTTGCCCGCTCTTCGGTGAATGACGGATTCGACCACGCGCTGCGCATCAATGAAACCCTTGGTCTCCAGCTCATCCAGCGCGCGGGCCAGCAGGCCTGGCTCCGGCGCGTGGTGTTTCAGCCGACGCTCGAGCTCCGGGCGGGAATATTCGCGCATGCTGAGCAACCGCAGGGCACGACCTTTAAGCGACGGTTCCTGCAATGCCATGGCGGGGGCGTGTGCGTTCAGGATGTGGAAGGTAGCCGTTTGCCTGGCGGGTGCGCTCGGAGATTGCTCTCAGTCGGCCTTCTTGCCGGGCGGCTTGAGCTTGATGTCGCTTTCAATCGCCTCTGGCAATAGCGGAATGCCCAGCGACTCGCGTACCTTGTTTTCGATCTCACGCGACAACTCGGGGTTCTCGCGCAGGAATTCGCGGGCGTTGTCGCGGCCCTGACCGATCTTTTCACCGTTGTAGGCGTACCAGGCACCGGACTTGTCGAGTATGTGGGCCTCGACGCCCATGTCGATGATTTCGCCATGCCGACTGATACCTTCGCCAAACAGGATATCGAACTCCGCCGTTTTGAACGGAGGTGCCACCTTGTTTTTGACTACTTTGACCTTGGTCTCGTTGCCGATGGCGTCGTCGCCCTTCTTGATCGTGCCGGTACGGCGGATATCCAGCCGCACCGAGGCGTAAAACTTGAGCGCATTGCCGCCGGTGGTGGTCTCCGGGCTGCCAAACATGACACCGATCTTCATGCGGATCTGGTTGATGAAGATCACCATGCAATTGGTTTTCTTGATATGCGCGGTCAGCTTGCGCAGCGCCTGGCTCATCAGCCGGGCTTGCAGGCCGGGCAGCGAATCGCCCATCTCGCCTTCCAGCTCGGCTTTGGGAGTGAGCGCCGCGACCGAGTCGATAACGATCAGATCAACGGCTCCGGAACGCACCAGCGAGTCCACAATTTCCAGCGCCTGCTCGCCGGTGTCGGGTTGGCTGATCAGCAAGTCCTGCAGATTCACACCGAGTTTTTGCGCGTACTGGATATCCAGCGCGTGTTCGGCGTCAACGAATGCACACTGGCCACCGGTTTTTTGCATTTCGGCGATAGCTTGCAAGGTAAGCGTGGTCTTGCCCGACGACTCCGGGCCATAAATCTCGATTACACGGCCACGCGGCAACCCCCCCACACCCAGCGCAATGTCCAGCCCCAGGGAGCCGGTGGACACCACCTGGATGTCTTCGATCACTTCGCCTTCGCCCAGGCGCATGATGGTGCCCTTGCCAAACTGCTTTTCGATCTGCGCCAGGGCGACCTGGAGCGCCTTGGCTTTTTCGCTGCTGCTCGATGTGATGGCTCTGACTGCGGTATCCATGAAATCTCCTTGAGGACTGAAGGTGGTTCGTGCCGGCCAGTCTGGTATTAAAAACAGGCTGGATGCTTGAACAGTAGTTTAGTGTGCTTGGTTGACTCCCGCAAGACCATTTTTTAGTCAATTTGGTTTACGATTTCCCTGTGAGCCCCATTCCCCCCGACGACCGTTGGCGCCAGACCCACCTGGGCCAGATGCTGACCGCCGCGTCGCGCCGTTTTGACACGCGTGTTCTCGCCGTGATGGCGCACGACGACGAGTTGTCACTGGCGCTGGCCCATCTGGCCGGGCGCGGCGCCCTCACGGCCGCCCACGTGCATGTAACCCGGCAC
>JANOCN010000055.1:0-8815 GCA_031412185.1 Betaproteobacteria bacterium
TCAGGCGCGACAGCGTGGACTTGCCCGCGCCCGATGGCCCCACCACCGCCACCGTTTTACCGGCTGGTATCTCGAAGCTCACGTCGTGCAATATGCTGCGCCCTGCCCCGGCGTTCCCCTGGGTCGGGCTGTCGTAGGCAAAACCCACGTTCTCGAATTTTACGGACGGCGATTGGTCGATGTCCAGGGGTTGGGCGTCGGGCCGGTCGGCGATCTCGCGCTCCTTCTCCATCAGCCGGAACATTTTGTCCAGGTCGGTCAGGCTTTGTTTGATCTCGCGGTACAACACCCCCAGAAAACCAAGCGGGATGTAGAGCTGGATCATGAATGCGTTGATCATCACCAGGTCGCCCAGCGTCATACGGCCTTCGACCACGCCCAGTGTGGCACGGTACAACATGGCCACCAGCGAAACGGCGATGATCAGCTGTTGCCCGGTGTTGAGCAGGCTCAGCGTGCTCTGGCTCTTGAGCGCGGCGCGGCGGTAACGCTCCAGACTCTGGTCGTAGCGTTTGGCCTCGAACTCCTCGTTGTTGAAATACTTCACGGTCTCGTAGTTCAGCAGCGAATCGATGGCGCGGCCGTGCGCGGTGGAATCGAGCTCGTTCATCTGTTTGCGAAACTTGGTGCGCCACTCGGTAATGGTGACCGTGAAGCTGATGTAGAACACCAGCGCAATGATGGTGATCCAGGCAAACCAGACGTCGAACTTGACCGCCAGCAGCGTCAGCACCAGCGTAACCTCTATCAGCGTGGGAATGATGCTGTAGAGCGAATAAGAGATCAGCGAATGCACGCCACGTGTGCCGCGTTCGATGTCACGCGTCATGCCCCCGGTCTGGCGCTCCAGGTGAAATCGCAGGCTCAGGGCGTGCAGGTGGCGGAACACTTCGAGCGAAATGCTTCGTGCCGCACCTTCCGTGGCCTTGGCAAATATCAGCTCGCGCAGTTCGGCGAACAGCGAAGTGGACAGGCGCAGCAGGCCATACGCCACCACCAGCGCCAGCGGCACCACCAGCACCGCCTGCATGATGGCGGGCGCGCCGGCAATCGGGTTGCGGCCGCCGTTCGGGCTCATGGTGTCGACCAGTGTCTTGAGCAGCAGCGGCACACCCACGTTGGCCACCTTGGCCCCGATCATGAAGGCCAGTGCCGCCATCACGCGCCACTTGTATTGCCACAGGTAGGGGAACAGACGGCGCAAGGTGGCCCAGTCCGACCGCTGGGCAGTGGCACTGGTACCCTGGGTAATCGTGATGGCGGGGGGGCTAAGTTCGGCAGCGCGGCGCATGGGAGGACAATCTCAAACTTTATGAATCTCGGCAGAACAGGCCACCGTACCGCATAGCGGACCCGCTCTGTCGTCTCAACTGATCAGGACCACATTGTGACCATGTCTGCCAAATCAAGCGCGCAAAGCGTCCAGTTACCCACCGACAAGGAACTGGTGATGAAGGTTATCCCCATGCCGGCCGACTGCAATGCCAACGGCGACATTTTCGGCGGCTGGGTCATGGCCCAGGTTGACAAAGCCGGCGCCGTGATACCAGCGCGCTACACGCAGGGACGACAGGCTACGGTGGCGGTGAATCAGTTTGTCTTCAAACAGCCGGTGCGGGTGGGGGACATACTTTCGTTCTTCTCGTCCGTCACACGTATCGGCCGCACCTCGGTCACGGTACTGGTCGAGGTCTATGCCGAACGCATCCGGACGCAAGGCACCTACATCAAGGTGACCGAGGCATCGGTGACCTACGTGGGCGTGGACGACGAAGGGCGGCCACGGGAGTTACCGAAACGCCCGGACCATCCGTGAGGCACCGCGCTGACGTTCGCGTGCCACCAGGTCGCGCCAGCTACAAGACCGCTGGGTAAGGCGTCGTCGCTGCGGTGAATATTGCCGCGCTGGAAACCAGGAAGATGACCCAGTCGCGTAGAAAGAAGCCTCAAAACTTCCCGTGCCGCCCCGCCCCGGACACAAACCGCGCCGCTCCCTGCAATCCTTCGCCGATACACAACTTGCCCCTCTCCCATTCCTGGTGCAAGGCTTGAGTCAACGGCAAGTCCCACTGCGCGTAGGCACTGCTGCGGTCGGCCAGCATGGTGGGTTGGGGAAATTCAGCTAGTTGCTGGGCCAACTCCAGGGCGTCGGCAAGCGCGCAGCCGGTGGGTACCACGCGGTTGCACAAGCCCATCTGCAGGGCTTCAGCCGCTTCCACCTTGCGGCCGGTAAGAATCAGGTCCATCGCGTGGCCCATGCCGATCAGGCGCGGCAGGCGCACCGTGCCGCCGTCGATCAATGGCACGCCGAAACGGCGGCAGTAGACGCCAAAATAGGCATCCTCTTCCATCACCCGCATATCGCACCATAGAGCCAGCTCCATACCACCGGCTACGGCTGCACCGCTTACGGCGGCGATGACCGGTTTGGACAACAACAGGCGCGACGGACCCATCGGGCCTGGTGGCTGGTGATCGCCGGGTGCGAACTCGAGCGCGGACAACACATTTGTCCCGTCGGATGGTGCGTCCCGCAACCCCCGCGCCCCGGCCTGCAAGTCCCACCCCGCGCAGAAATGCCCGTGCGCTCCGTGGAACACTGCCACGCGCGCTTGCTCGTCAGCGTCAAACGCCAAAAACGCCTCGTACAAAGCGTACGCAGTGTCTGCATCGACCGCGTTGCGCACATCCGGCCGCGCCAGTGTCACCACGGTGACCGCACCCTGCTGACTGATCTCTACTGGTTTACCCATGGTGCCCATTGGATAACCAGAAACAGCCTGCCTCTATCGGGGACAACCCTCACAGGGATTTGTGGCAAAGCAGCTATAAACGACGCAGAAAAGAAGAGGGGAAACGTTTGCAAGTTCTTCAGCTGCTGATCAGCGGGATCGCGCAGGGGTGTATCTACGGCTTGATCGCGTTAGGTTTTGTACTTATCTACAAAGCCACCGAGACCGTCAGTTTTGCCCAGGGCGAGCTGATGATGCTGGGCGCGTTTGGCGGACTGGCCAGCATGACCATGCTCGGGTTTCCGTTCTGGCTTTCCATCATTGCGTCCATTCTCGGCATGGGAGTGTTCGGTTTTCTGCTGGAGCGCATTGTCATCCGTCCGATCCTCGGGCAACCGGCGTTTTCGATCGTGATGCTGACGATCGGCATCGGTTATGTGGCGCGTGGCCTGATCACCATGATTCCGGGTATTGGCACCGAGACCCACACGCTGCCGGTACCCTACAAGGACGAGATCTGGAAGCTCGGCGGGCTGGTGCTCAACGTGGAGCAAATGGTGGTCATCGTGGTCACGGGTGCCTTGTGTGCGCTGCTCTACACCCTGTTCAAGTACAGCAAGATGGGCATTGCCATGCAGGCATCGTCGCAAAACCAGTTGGCGGCTTATTACATGGGTATTCCGGTCAAACGTATCAACGGCCTGGTGTGGGGCCTGGCCGCTGCAGTAGCCGCAGTGGCCGGTTTGCTGCTGGCGCCGATTACCTTCGTGCACGCCAACATGGGCTTCATTGGCCTGAAGGCGTTTCCCGCCGCCGTGGTGGGGGGGTTTGGCAGCCTGCCCGGCGCCATCGTGGGCGGGCTGATCATCGGCATCGTCGAGTCACTGGCGGGCTTTTATGCACCCGATGGTGTGAAGGACGTAGCGGCTTATGTGGTGGTGCTGATCATGCTGATGGTGAAGCCCAACGGTTTGTTTGGCGAGAAGCTGCGGAAGAAAGTCTAAAGATATGGCCCCCACGCTTGTCACTGCGTGTACTGCGCTGCCCCCAAAGGGGGCTAATTTCCCTTGGGGCGGCCCGGCGGGAAATTGCTGCCCTGTCCTCAACTGATCAAAATGCGCTTCATTTTCAAGACTGATTACGCGCAGGACATCCGGCTGGCCAAACACGGCGGGCACCGGTTCTGGTACGGCCTGTTGTTGCTGTTGATGATCGCCGCGCCAGCGGTGATCCCCGAATACTGGCTGGCCCAGCTTACTTTTATCCTGATCTACGCGATCGCGGGCTTAGGCCTTATGTTGCTGGCCGGCTTTACGGGCCAGTTCTCGATTGGCCACGCCGCTTTTCTGGGCGTGGGTGCCTACACGCAGGGTGTGTTTACCAACCTGGGGCTGCCGTTTCCGTTCGCGTTGGCGCTGGCCGGCATGTTGTCGGCGGCAGTCGGTGTGGTGGTGGGATTGCCGGCGCTGCGGGTAAAGGGCATCTACCTGGGTATTGCCACCATCGCGTTTGGTTTTATCGTCGAAGAAGTGTTCGCACGCTGGGAGTCGGTTACCGGTGGCAACTCCGGCATGCATATCAAGCCACCCGACCTGTTCGGCTGGAAGCTCAGTTCTGGCGAAGAGTTCTACCTGCTGTGCCTGGTGATCACGGTGGCTGCCACGCTGGGCATCCTGAACTTGCTGCGCTCCTCTACCGGGCGCGCATTCGTAGCGATCCGGGACTCGGAGATCTCGGCGCAGAGCATGGGCATCCATCTGGCGCGTTACAAGACTTTGTCGTTCGCCATTTCGGCTGCATTGGCCGGTGTCGCGGGTGCGTTGTATGCGCACAAGCTGCAGTTCATATCGCCCGAGCAGTTCAATATCCTGCAGTCCATCGACCTGCTGCTGATGGTGGTGATCGGTGGCCTGGGCTCCGTGCACGGCGCATTTCTGGGGGCCATCTTCCTGATTTCAATGCCGCAACTGATATCACTCACCAAAGGCTACCTGCCCGATGTGGTGGGTCAGGCCCCGGGTCTGCAGGGCCTGGTTTATGGCGTGGTGCTGATTGCTTTCGTGTTGTTCGAGCCACTGGGCCTGTACGGACGCTGGCTCAAGGTGCGCACCTATCTGCAAACTTTCCCGTTCTACCGCAAGGGCATGTTCAAGCGGCAGAAGTCCTTTCAGAAGTCGGACAGACTGCGATGAACAGCCCTCTGCTTTCAGCCAAAAACCTGAGCGTGCGCTTTGGCGGCGTGCTGGCGGTGAACCAGGTGTCGTTTGACGTGCGCCAGGGCGAGGTTTTTACCCTGATCGGCCCCAACGGTGCCGGCAAGACCACGGTGTTCAACCTGATCAGCCGCATCTACGTTCCCACTACCGGCGAGATCGATTACCTGGGCAAAAAGCTCACCGACGAACCGGCTCACAACATCGCAGCGCTGGGCATTGCGCGCACGTTCCAGAACATCGAGCTGTTTGAACATGCCTCGGTGTTGCATAACCTGCTGATCGGCGGGCACACACACCGCAAGACCGGCTTCTGGAGCGAGCTTTTTTTCACCCGCAAAACCATGGCGGCTGAGGTTGAAGCACGCGAGAAGGCCGAGAAGGTTATCGAGTTCCTCGACCTGCAGCACCACCGCGACTCCATGGTGGCTGGCCTGCCCTACGGCGTGCGCAAGGTGGTCGAGCTGGGCCGCGCTTTGTGCACCGAGCCCAAGTTGCTGCTGCTCGATGAGCCGTCGTCAGGCCTGAATGTGGAAGAGACGGACGACATGGCGTTCTGGATTGCTGACATCAAGAACGAACTGGGCATCACGGTGCTGATGGTGGAGCACGACATGTCGCTGGTCTCCAAGGTGTCTGACCGCGTGGTGGCGATGAACCAGGGTGCCGTGTTGGCCATGGGCACACCACGCGAGGTGCAGAACGACCCGGGCGTGATCGAAGCCTATCTGGGCTCGGTTGACGACGTATCTTCGCTGCGGAGGGCCGCATGAGCAGTAGTCCTGTCCCGGTCAGTGATCAGCCGGTGCTGAAACTGCTCAATGTCGAGAGCGCCTATGGCCCGATCCGCGCGATCCGCGGCGTGAGCCTGCAGGTACGCCGGGGGGAAATCGGGACAGTGCTGGGCTCCAACGGTGCTGGCAAGACGACCATTCTCAAAACCATCTCGGGCATCATCGACCCGCGCAAGGGGTCGATCGAATTCAAGGGCGAAGACATTACCGCCCGAGACCCTGCGTTTATCGTGCAGCAGGGTTTGAGCCATGTGCCCGAGGGGCGCGAAGTGTTTCCACTGCTCAGTGTGCGCGACAACCTGGCCATGGGTGCCTACACGCGCAGCGACAGCGATGGTGTGGCCAAAGATATGGAAGCGGTGTTTGGCTACTTCCCGATCCTGAGGGAACGCGCCGGCCAGGACGCCGGCCTTTTATCGGGCGGGCAGCAGCAGATGTTGTCGATCTCGCGCGCCCTGATGGCCAACCCGGATCTGATATTGCTGGACGAACCCAGCCTGGGCCTCTCGCCAAAACTGACCAAGGAAATATTCGAGATCGTGGTGCGTATCAACCGCGAACGCGGCACCACCATATTGCTGGTGGAGCAAAACGCCAACATGGCACTGAACGCGTCCGACTACGGCTATGTGCTGGAGAACGGCCGCATCGTCATGGAAGACACCTGCGCCCGACTGCGCGAGAAAGACGACATCAAGGAGTTTTATCTCGGCCTGAAAGAAGAAGGCATGCGCAGCGAGCGCCGCTGGAAAAAGAAAAAGACCTGGAGATGAAAAAATCATGACCAGACTTTGGGACCAGACTACTACCCAGCGCAGCAGCAGCGTTGTGGTGGAGGGCGAAACAGTGCCCGCCATCTTCTGGAACGCGGTGGCAAAACGCGGCGCGAATGTGTGGCTGCGCCAGAAACACCTGGGGATATGGCGTAGCTGGAGCTGGAACCAGACCGCCACCGCCGTGCAGGAGATTGCCGGTGGCCTGATGCACCTGGGTTTCGCCAAGGGAGACTGCGCCGCCATTCTGGCCAACACCATTGTGGATTGGGTCTTTGCCGACCTGGCCGTGTTGAGCTGCGGCGGTGTGTCCAACGGGATATACCCGACCGACGCCGCGTCGCAGGTGAAGTACCTGTGCGAAGACTCGCGCACCACCGTGCTGTTTGTGGAAGACGACGAGCAGCTCGACAAAGCGCTGGCCGTGCGCGGCGAGTTGCCTTTGTTGCGAAAAATTGTGGTGATGGACATGGAGGGCCTGCGCAACCTGGACGACCCCGGTGTGATCAGCCTGGACAGTCTGCGCGCGTTGGGCCGCACTTACCTCAAGGCACATCCCGACGAGCTCAAGCAGCGGGTAGCGGCCTGCCGCCCTGAAGACCTGGCGATCCTTGTCTACACCTCGGGCACCACCGGCAAGTCCAAAGGTGCCATGCACCTGCACAGCGGTCTGGTCTACACCATGCGAGGCTACAACACACTGATCCAGCAGGATGATACCGACGAGCGCATGTGTTTCCTGCCGTTGTGCCATATTGCGGAGCGGATGGGTGGCGAGTATTACTGCATGTACACCGGGGCCAAGCTCAACTTTGTCGAGAACCCGGAAACCATCCCCGAAAACGTACGCGAGATCGCCCCCACCATATTTGTGGGTGTGCCACGGGTCTGGGAGAAGTTCTATTCCGGCGTCATGATTTCGCTCAAGGAGTCCGGCCGTCTGCAACAGGCCACGTACGCCTGGGGAATTGGGGTCGGCACCCGTATTGCCGACCTGGTGCTGGCGCGCCAGCAGGTAGGCGGCTGGCTCAAACTGCAGTTCCACATCGCCAGCTGGCTGGCACTGAACAACGTGCGCAAGTTGATCGGCATTCACCGCGCGCGCATTCTGTTCACCGGTGCAGCGCCGATTTCACCCGACCTGATCCGCTGGTACCTGGCACTCGGCGTGCCGATGCTCGAAGTGTGGGGTATGACCGAGACCTGTGGCGGCTCCAGCGGGGTGCCGCCGGACCGCATCAAACCGGGCACCATCGGCCCGGCGGCCGCGTTCAACGAGATGAAAATCGACCCGGCCACGAGTGAAATCATGGTACGCGGGAAGAACGTATTTGCCGGTTACCTGAACCTGCCCGAAAAAACTGCGGAGACCATCGACAAGGACGGTTGGCTGCACACTGGCGACGTGGGCCATATGGACAGCGACGGTTTCTTCACCATCACCGACCGCATGAAAGACATCATCATCACGGCCGGAGGCAAGAACATCACCCCCAGTGAACTCGAGAACGACCTCAAGTTCTCGCCCTATATCACCGACGCGGTGGTGGTGGGTGACAAGAAGCCTTATCTGGTGGTGATCATCATGATTGACCAGGACAACGTGGAGAAGTTCGCGCAGGACAACGACGTGCCGTTCAGCAACTACGCCAGCCTGACCCACGCCGCACCGGTGCAAGCGCTGATCCAGACCGAGATTGACCGCGTCAACAAGAAGTTCGCGCGGGTGGAGCAGATCAAGAAGTTTTTCCTGCTCGACACCCAGCTCAGCGCTGAAGACGAAGAACTTACCCCCACCATGAAGCTCAAACGCAAACTGGTGGAGAAAAAATACCAGCCCCAGATTGAGTTCATGTACCGTGTTTAGCCCTTTTTTTCCGCTTCGTTCAACCCCAAGGAGACCCACGATGAAACCCAGAACCACTGCCCTATTTGCCGCGCTGGTGTTAGCCACCACTGCGGCTACCGCCCAGAAAGTTGCGCCGCCACAGGGCGTCAGCAAAAACGAAATTCTGCTGGGCTCGATCCAGGATTTGTCCGGCCCGATCGCCGGTTTTGGCAAGCAATCGCGCAACGGCATGTTGCTGCGTGTTGATGAAATCAACGAGCAGGGCGGTATCAACGGTCGCAAAATCAGGATTATTGTGGAAGACTCGGCCTACGACCCGAAAAAAGCCGTACTGGCAGCACAGAAACTCGTTAACCAGGACAAGATTTTCATGATGGTGGGACACATCGGAACCGCCCACAACCTGGCCGCCATGCCGGTGCAGTTCGAAAAGAACGTGATCAACTTCTTCCCG
>JANOCN010000056.1:0-1722 GCA_031412185.1 Betaproteobacteria bacterium
GGAGGTCGCCAGGGGCGAGTTTGTGGCCATCATTGGTGAGTCAGGCGTGGGCAAATCCACGCTGCTCAACTGCATGGCCGGTCTGGACAACTGGGACGCAGGCAGCGTGGTGCTGGAAGGTGCAGACCTTGGCAGCATGCAAGACACACAACGCGCACTGGTGCGGCGCCAGCACATCGGATTCGTATTCCAGGCCTTCCACGTATTGCCGCACCTCGACGTGGCACAAAATGTAGCCCTGCCCCTGATGCTGCTGCACCAGCAGGACAAAGCTACCAACGACCGGCGCGTACTGGAAGTGCTGGACGCCGTGGGCCTGCAGGGACTGGGCGCGCGGCTGCCGCAGCAACTCAGCGGCGGACAGTTGCAGCGTGTGGCGATTGCCCGCGCGCTGGTGCACCGCCCCACATTGCTGCTGGCGGACGAGCCGACCGGCAACCTCGACCCTGGCACCGCCGCAAGGGTCATGGATGCCTTGATCGGCCAAACCCGCCAGCAAGGGGCAGCGCTGGTTCTGGTAACCCATTCGCAAGCTGCGGCACAGCGTGCCGACCGTGTGCTGCACCTCAGTGCTACCGGCATTTCCGCGTGAGCGGGAAATGCCTGCGGTAAGGGTGCCTGCCTATACTACCGGGTCGCCTGCTACTCCCGTACCCGCCCCGCCATGACCACGCTGATCCGCTCCCAATACGAAGATTTCATGCGCCACGTGTACCACAACGGCGTGCTCAAAACCGACCGCACCGGCACCGGTACCCGCAGCGTATTTGGCTACCAGATGCGGTTCGATCTGAACGCCGGGTTTCCGCTTGTCACCACCAAAAAGGTGCACTTGCGCTCCATCATCCAGGAGTTGTTGTGGTTTCTGAGCGGCTCCTCCAGCAACCACTGGCTCAAGGAACGCGGCGTCAGCATCTGGGACGAATGGGCCGGCCCGGACGGCGACCTCGGCCCGGTGTATGGCGTGCAATGGCGCAGCTGGCCGACCCCCAACGGCGGGCATATTGACCAGATCGCAGACGTGATCCACACCATCAAGACCAACCCGGACTCGCGCCGCCTCATCGTGAGCGCCTGGAACGTGGCCGACCTGGGCAAGATGGCGCTGATGCCGTGCCACGCGTTGTTCCAGTTCTACGTTGCACCGTCTCCCATTGCGGATGAACCAGCGCGTTTGAGTTGCCAGCTGTACCAGCGCAGCGCCGACATCTTTTTGGGCGTGCCTTTCAATATTGCCAGCTACGCGCTGCTGACCCACATGGTGGCCCAGCAGTGTGATCTGGGCGTCGGCGATTTCGTGTGGACCGGCGGCGACTGCCACATCTACAGCAACCACCACCAGCAGGTCGAACTGCAACTCAGCCGCGCGCCGTATGCCTACCCGACCCTGCGCCTGCAGCGCAAACCGGCGTCGATGTTCGAGTATGTCTACGAGGACTTCGAGGTACTTGAGTACCAGCACCACGCGGCCATCTCCGCGCCGATCGCTGTTTGACGGCCCTCCCCACGCCCGTATGCGTGTGAACCTGATCTACGCCCGCGCTCGCAACGGCGTCATTGGCCGCAACAACACCCTGCCCTGGCACCTGCCTGAGGACATGGTGCACTTCAAGCGCCAGACGGCAGGGTGCCCGGTAATCATGGGGCGCAAGACCTGGGACTCGTTGCCTGCAAAATTCCGGCCGTTACCGGGTCGTACCAACGTGGTGGTGACGCGCCAGG
>JANOCN010000057.1:0-4445 GCA_031412185.1 Betaproteobacteria bacterium
GCAGGCCGACAAATACGTTGCCCAGCAGGAACGGGCTGATGTTAGGGGTGACGGGTTGGTCGAACACCGTGAGCGTGGTGGTAAACAGCATCAGGCTCAGCGGCGTCACAACCTGGACCAGCCTGGCCACCCGGCCCGGCGTGGCCTGAAGCCTGAGCCGACGCGCCGCCAACCACAGCACCAGCGACCACACCGCCATGGTCGCATTCGTCCACCCTATGGCATTCTTCCAGGCTATCAACCTGGGGGTTTCGCCGTCTACTGCGAACCAGAAAGCGCCCGCGAGGACGAGGTTGAGCGCAATGATAATCAGCATGAGCCAGTTCAGACGGCGCAGATTGCCGATGATGGCGGCATCGGCGACCGACGGGTCGGTGGCTGCAATGGAGAGCAACCACGCTTTGGCGTGGACAGTCAGCGACTTCATGGAGTACGAGTATCGCAGGTGGCCATCACAGCGCAGGCCCCGGCTACGGTGATCTGGCTTTGCTGTTAAGGTTCGGCCCAAAACTGCAGATATCCATTTCAAGGAACCCGACATGTCCAGCATCTACGACTTTTCCGCGCTGCAAATCAGCGGCAAACCTGTCGCTCTCAAAAAGTTCAAAGGCAAGGTGATGCTGATAGTCAACACCGCCAGCGCTTGTGGCTTTACGCCCCAGTTTGCCGGGCTCGAAGCGTTGCACCAGACGTACGGCAGCCAGGGCCTGGTGGTACTGGGGTTTCCCTGCAACCAGTTTGGTTCGCAGGACCCAGGCAGCAATGAAGAAATCGCCGGGTTTTGCCAGCTCAACTACGGCGTCAGTTTCCCGATGATGGCCAAGTTGGATGTCAATGGCGCACAGGCAGCGCCGCTTTACCGGTGGCTGACTGAGCAGGCGCCGGGATTGCTCGGCAGCCAAGCCATAAAATGGAACTTCACCAAGTTTCTGGTGGGCCGGGACGGTCAGGTGCTCAAGCGGTATGCGCCGACAGACACTCCTGCGAGTCTGGGCGTTGACATTGCGGCGGCGCTAGGAGCCTGATCAACGGCAGCCGGTCGCCACAGACTGCACCACGCCATGTAAAACGTACGCACGCACAGATGAATGAGCAGCTCCGACTTTTCTACGCTGTTTGAATTGTTGCCGATCGGTGCGTACCGGTCCAGTGCGGATGGTCGGCAATTGCGGGCCAACGCTGCGCTCGTCCGGATAAACGGTTATGCATCCGAGGCCGAAATGCTGGCAGCGGTAAACGACATCGGCCTGGAGTGGTACGTCGAACCCGACCAGCGCCAGCGCTTCCTTGATCTGATGCGGCGCGACGGGCAGGTTACCAACTTTCGCTCCGAGGTCTACCGCCATAAGACGCGCGAGCGAATCTGGGTAATAGAAAATGCTCACGCGGTGCACGACCAGAGCGGCAACGTGCTCTATTTCGAGGGTACGGTGGACGACGTTACCGGGGCGCACCGTGCACAGATTGCACTGGAAGCCAGCGAGCAGCGCTTTCGCGCGCTGACCGAAAAGGCCCAGGTACTGACTGTGGTCTGCAGCGCGCAAGGGGTCGTGATGTACGCCAGCCCGGCAGCGCGTGTGATGCTGGGCCGCGAACCGGAGACATTGCGCGGCGGCAATGTATTCGACTGGATCCACCCGGACGAGTTGCAGCAAGCGCGTGAGGAACATCGCCGTGTGATGGCGTTTGCAAGCCCGGGACGGGAGTCCCTCTACCGGGTGCGCCACACGGACGGTCGTTGGCGCCACCTGGCAATGCTTGCCAGCAATTGCCTGGATGACAGCGCGGTGCAAGGCCTGGTGTTGAACTTCCGCGACGCCACCGAGCGTCGCCGGGCCGAGCAGGCCGAATCTGCCCTGCGCGAAAACGAGACCCGCTGGAAGCTGGCCCTGGAGAGCGCTGGCGACGGCGTGTGGGACTGGGACATGCTCACCGGTGTGGAGTTGTACTCCAGCCGTTTCAAGGAAATGTACGGCTTCGACGACAACGAACTGACCGGCCTGACGGACGAGATGGACGCGCGCGTGCACCCCGACGACCGGGCCGGGCGCGACCAGGCACGCCAGGCCCATCTGGATGGCCTGACGCCCACCTACGTCGATGAACACCGCGTGCGCTGCAAGGACGGCAGCTGGAAGTGGGTGCTTTCGCGTGGCATGGTGATCCGCCGCGACCCACGCGGACATCCCTTGCGCATCATCGGGACCCACACCGATATCACCGATCGCAAGACGGCAGAGAACGCGTTGCACGAGTTGAACCGCCAACTGACTGAAAAGACCGCCTTGCTGCAGACCACGCTTGCCAGCATCAGCCAGGGCATCGTGATGATCGGTGCGGACGGCCGACTGAACAATTACAACGCCCGGGTCTGCGAATTGCTCGAACTACCCGAAAGCTTGCTGGCAGCACAGCCGACAGTGCGCGACATCATCCGGTTCCAGCAGGAACGAGGGGATTTGGGAACCGATGCGGGGCTGATGGATCCATCGGCACGCGGCTACCTGAGCGAGGCAAGCGACGCAGCGTCACTGCCGCCGCACTACCTGCGCACCACCCGCGCCGGTCGAACGCTGGAGGTCAACACGCATGCGCTGCCCTCCGGTGGCCTGGTACGAACCTTCGCCGACGTCACCGACTATGTCCAGGCCGAAAGTGCCCGTAAACGGCTCAATTTGCTGCTCGAAGCGACCCAGTCCATGGCCCACGTCGGTGGCTGGGAAGTCGATGTTGCCACCGACGAGGTATTCTGGACTGATGAGGTGTACCGCATTCTGGAAACCTCACCGCAGGAGTACACCCCCAGCACGGACACCACGCTGCAGTTCTTCACGCCGCATTCCAGGCAGAAGATCCTGGCTGCCATCGACGATGCGGTGCAGCGCGGCAAGTCGCACGACATGGAGCTGGAGATGGTCACCGCCAGGGGTCGGCACATCTGGGTGCATTCAGCCAGCATGCTGATACGGGAACACGGTCAGGTGGTCAAGCGCGTATCGGTCATCCAGGACATTACCGAGCGCAAGAGGGCCGAGGTTGCACTGCGTGAAAGCGAGGAACGCTGGAAACTTGCGCTGGACAGTACCGGCGACGGCGTTTGGGACTGGGACTTGCAGACCGGCCTGGAGACGTTTTCAACGCGCTGCAAAGAGATGTACGGATACGCGGAGGGCGAGATGTCCGACCGCGCGCAAGACTTCGACCTGCACACCCATCCCGACGACCTGAGCCAGATGCTAAAGGACCGCCAGGCACATCTGGACGGCCTGACGCCGACCTATGTGAATGAACACCGCATGCGCTGCAAAGACGGAAGCTGGAAGTGGGTGTTGTCGCGCGGCATGGTGATCAGCCGCAACGCCAATGGAACGCCGCAGCGCTTCATCGGCACACACACTGACATCACCAGCCGGAAAAACGCCGAGACATTGATCTGGCAGCAGGCCAACTTCGACACACTCACAGGGTTGCCCAACCGGCGCATGTTGCGCGACCGGCTGGAGCAGGAAATCAAGAAAAGCGACCGCGAAGGCCTGCAACTGGCGATTCTGTTCATCGACCTGGACCACTTCAAGGAAGTCAACGACACATTGGGCCATGACGCCGGAGACATGCTGCTGGTAGAGGCGGCCCGGCGCATCCGCCAGTGTGTACGGGAGACCGATACGGTTGCCCGCATGGGCGGCGATGAGTTCACGCTGGTGCTGGCCGAGCTGCACGACGCAGAGCGCCTGGAGCGTATCCTGCAAACTCTGCTCACGTCGCTGTCGGCCCTGTTCCAACTCGGTACCGAACAGGTCTATGCGTCTGCCAGCATCGGGATCACCATGTATCCGGTGGATGCCACCGAGGTCGAAAGCCTGTTCAAGAACGCCGACCAGGCGCTCTACGCTGCCAAAGGCGCGGGGCGTAACCGGTTCAGTTTCTTCACGCCGGCACTGCAGGAGGCTGCGCAGAACCGCGTGCGCCTGGCCAATGATCTGCGTCTGGGCCTGGCCGCGCAGCAATTTCGCGTGGCCTACCAGCCCATCGTCGATCTGCGCACCGGGGCAGTGCACAAGGCAGAAGCGCTGATTCGCTGGCAGCACCCGACGCGCGGGCTGATCAGCCCGGCGGAGTTCATTCCGGTGGCGGAGTCCAGCGGGTTGATCATCGACATCGGTGAGTGGGTGTTCCACCAGGCCGCGGCACAAGTGCGCGAGTGGCGCAACAGCCACCATCCCGACTTCCAGGTCAGCATCAACAAGTCTCCGGTGCAGTTCCACAACGACGCCGGGCACCAGATGGCCTGGATTTCGCACCTGCAATCGCTCGGGCTGGCAGGGAACAGCCTGGTGATGGAGATCACCGAAGGCCTGCTGCTGGACACCAGTGCCAGTGTGACCGAGCAGCTGCTGCAATTGCGCGACGCCGGCATCCAGGTGTCACTGGACGATTTCGGCACC
>JANOCN010000058.1:0-4022 GCA_031412185.1 Betaproteobacteria bacterium
TGTTGTTGATGCGGCCGTCGCTGGCGGCTGGCATATTCGCCGTTGCCTATGTACTCTTTTACGTCGGTTTGGGTGCGACGCAAGAAGACCCACAGCAACTGTTGAGCAACCGGCTCAACGGGCTGGCAGCCGTGGTGATGGGTGCCATTCTGTCGATAGTGCTCTGGCACAAAAATGCGGTCTACACCTTGCTGCAGCGAGAACTTGAGTCGCGCAATACCGCATTGCTGCAGCAGCAGGAAGAACTGGTCTGGCTGGCCAAGCGCGACGCACTGACGGGCCTGTTCAACCGGAGGGAGTTTCTGCGGATTGCCGAGCTCGAACTCAAACGCGCACAGCGCCATGGCACCGACACCAGCGCCATCATGCTGGACCTGGACCTGTTCAAGAACATAAACGACACCTATGGCCACCCGGCTGGTGACAGCGTGCTCAAACACACGGCTACGTGCCTGGTGGGCGGCGTGCGCAACATTGACGTGGTGGCGCGGGTAGGGGGCGAGGAATTCATTGTGTTGCTGCCACAGACCAGCCAGGGGGACGCGGTTGCGCTGGCTGAGAAGCTGCTGCGTGTGTTGCGCCAGTCGCCGACCCAGATCACCAGCGAACTGCAGATTGCGGCGACTGCGAGTCTGGGTGTCGGCAGCCTGCTGGCCGGGCAACAGGGAACCGTTGCCTCACTCTACGCGGCCGCCGACCACGCCCTGTACCAAGCCAAACGACTGGGCCGCGACCGGGTCGAAAAGACCGAACCCGACGGCTCGCTGACCCCATCCGACTTCCAGCGCATGCGCCGGAAATAGCGGTGCTGTGAGATAGCGGAGATTGCGTAGCGGCAGCCCAAGTAATGGTGTGCCAACTCGACAACCGTGAGATAGCAGAGATTCCGTCGCGAGCGTGCCAAGGTCGGGTTGAGCAGCGCAACCGTACTTTCGTACGGTGAGCAGCGCAGGCCCGAGATTGGTGCGCGCAGCAGGAAGGTCTGCTATCTCACCCGTGCAAATTGTCGTTTCTTGCGATCTCCAGCAGGTGATCGACCTCTGCCTTGTGGTTGACGCAGTTGCGCTGGTGCCAGCGCTTGATCAGCCACATCACCACCGCCACCGTCACCCCAAATCCGGTGATGGCCCCAAAGGTAGGCAGGCCGAGCCCGGCTGAAAGGCTGTAGGCCGCACCCAGCACCAGTATGCAGGCTTGTTCGTTGAAATTCTGTACCGCGATCGACCTCCCGGCACCCATCAGGTTGTGGCCACGGTGCTGCAGCAGCGCATTCATCGGTACCACCAGGAAGCCGCCCAACGCGCCCAGCAATATCAGAAAAGGTGCGGCAACCCAGACGTTGTCGATGAAGATCAGCAGGATGATCAGCAGCCCCATGCCGATGCCCAGCGTAATCACGCGCGGGCCATCTTCGAGCCGCATGCGCATCGACGCCACGACCGCACCCACGGCCATGCCGATGGCAACCACGCCCTGCAGCGCCGACGCCTGGGTGACCGAATAACCTAGCGCGGCAGCAGCCCAGGCCAGCACGATAAAGCGCAGATTCCCGGCCACGCCCCAGATCAGGGTGGTGGCTGCCAGCGATATCTGGCCAAGTTTGTCGCGCCACAAACGCGTGTTGCAGACCCAGAAGTCAGGCACCAGGCTGGCGATATTTTTCGGCAGCGGGCGCATTTCGACGCCGGTATCGGGTATGTGGGTGTTGAACCATGCGGCCAACAGGTAGACGAAGATCAGCACGCTGATGGCGGCCTCTGGCGGCGTATCGATGCCGGAGTCAAAAAGTGGCAGGTCAAAACCCAGCAAGAAAGTGGATACCTGCCTACTCACCAACTGGCCACCCAGCAACACACCCAGGATGATGGAGGCAATCGTCAGGCCCTCGATCCATCCGTTGGCCTTGACCAGCTGCGAGGCCGGCAGCAACTCGGTCAGGATGCCGTATTTGGCGGGCGAATAAGCGGCTGCGCCCAAACCCACAATCGCATAAGCCATCAGCGGGTGGGTGCCGAACAGCATCAGCAGGCAACCGGCAATCTTGATGAAATTGCTGAACAGCATCACCCTGCCCTTCGGCAAGGAGTCTGCAAAAGCTCCGACAAAGGGCGCCAGGATCACGTAGAACAGCGCAAACATCGGCACCAGCGCCGCCTGTTGCCACTGCTCGGCCTTGTTGTTGCGCAGTAGTTGAACGGCTCCCACAAACAGGGCATTGTCCGCCAGCGAGCTGAAAAACTGCGCTGACATGATGGTGTAAAAACCGCGTTTCATGCCGTGGTGAGGGTGGTGCCAGCAGTGCTGGCGCCATGATTTTTAGGTGTGATTTCCAACGTGGGCAAGTTATATCACGGACATCAGGCGTCACCGCGCAGAACCCTTTCTGTGCGGCCCAGGCTGCTTCGCTACATTGCGCGCCCGCCACCATCGCTGCCAGAATGCTGCCATGCCGCGTCCGATCCTGGCCACCATCGATACCGAAGCGCTGCGCCACAACCTGGCGCGTGCGCGTCTTGCCGCACCGGACGCCAAGGTCTGGGCGGTTGTCAAGGCCAACGCCTACGGCCATGGCATCGCGCGCGTGTATGACGGCCTGCGTGGGGCCGATGGTTTTGCGTTGCTGGACTTGAACGAAGCCGAACTGGTGCGCAACCTGGGCTGGCGCGGCCCGATCCTTCTGCTCGAAGGCGTGTTCGAAGCGCGTGACCTGGAGCTGTGTTCGCGCCTGGACCTGTGGCACACCGTGCACTGCATGGAGCAGATCGACATGCTGGCGGCGCACAAAACCAATCTGCCGCAGCGCGTGTTTCTCAAGATGAATTCGGGCATGAACCGGCTCGGGTTCACGCCCCAACGGTATCGCGCCGCCTGGACCCGTCTGAATGCGCTGCCGCAGGTGGACGAGATTTCGCTCATGACGCATTTCAGCGACGCTGATGGCCCGGCCGGGGTGGCGGCCCAGCAGGCCGTGTTTGCGGCCGCGTCCAGCGATCTGCCCGGAGAACGCAGCCTGAGCAACAGCGCTGCCATGTTGCGCCACATGGCTGGCAGCGGTGCTGCTGCGCCCCTGGTGTCCGACTGGGTCCGTCCGGGCGTCGCGACTTACGGCAGCGCACCCGATTATCCCGAGCATGACGCTGCGCACTGGGGTTTGCAGCCAGCCATGACACTCACCGCAAAAATTATCGCGGTGCAGGAGTTGCAGCCCGGTGACGTGGTGGGTTACGGCTCCAGCTTCGTCGCCGACCATGCCATGCGTATCGGTGTGGTGGCGTGTGGTTACGCCGACGGTTACCCGCGCCTGTGCCCTACGGGCACGCCGGTATTGCTCGGCAATGTGCGCAGCCGCACAGTCGGGCGCGTGAGTATGGATATGCTGACCATAGATTTGGACCCGGTGCCCGGTGCGGGCATGGGTACTGAAGTGACCTTGTGGGGCCGTTCCGGCAGCGGCCAGGCGCTGGGCATTGACGAGGTTGCACGCGCTGCTGGCACAGTGGGTTATGAGCTGATGTGTGCGCTGGCGCAACGGGTGCCGGTGGTGGTGGTCTGAACAGCCACAAAGGCGCACACTCGGGCTTGGGGGGAAGTTATGGAATTCAAGGACTACTACCAGGTGATGGGTCTGGCACGCGATGCCAGCGTGGACGACATCAAGAAAGCGCACCGTCGGCTGGCACGCAAGTACCACCCCGATGTGAGCAAGGAAAAAGACGCCGAGGCGCGCTTCAAGGAAATGGGCGAAGCCTACGAAGTGCTGAAAGACCCGGAGAAACGAGCCGCCTACGACCGGCTGGGGGCGAACTGGAAGGCCGGGCAGGACTTCCGACCGCCGCCCGACTGGAATGCCGGCACCGAGACACCGGGCCGCGGCTTCAGCGAGCGAGAGGCGGCCGAACACAGCGACTTCTTCGAGGCCTTGTTTCGCCGCGGCTTTGGCAACGGACCCGCACGGGGGCAAAGCAGCGCGGCCTTTCATGCCCACGGCGAAGACCGGCACGCCAGGATCCAGATCGACCTGG
>JANOCN010000059.1:0-11366 GCA_031412185.1 Betaproteobacteria bacterium
TCGGTCGTGCGCCCGCGTCGCGGAACTCACTTTGTTCGCTTCGCTCTCGCCGTTCAAACAGCCGCGACGAGAGTGTTGACGAGCCGCGCTTCGCGCTTGGGCGCAAGCCCTCTGCTTCTCGGCGCACCAGAGGCGCGCTGCAGCCTGAGCGCACACGCGTTTGCAAGGGATGTCTTTGGAGTTCATCGCGGATAACCAACAACCCTGCTCGCGGCAGGCGTGGCCCGGCGGGGGTGCTCTCTGGGGCGCCGAGGAACGCAGCCCAGGGGTCGGCGCGCGAAGCGCGCTTCTTCAGCATTTTGGCCGCAGTTGTCTGAACGGCCAGAGCGAAGCGAACACAGTGAGTTCTGCGGCCCGACCCCTGGGCGAGTACCGCAGGGCAGTCGGGCGCAGCACCGACCGCCCCAGTGTGAGCCCCCGCCGGGCAACGCCTGCCGCGACGCGCGCAAACCGACAAGAAAATAATCCCCATCAATCAAGTCGTCGGACACCGGCCCACTGATCACGCGCATCCAGCGCCGGAAACACACCGCTGAGTTTTTTACTCGCGGTGTCCACGGTTTCTTCGTCAAACAGCACCAGCGTGGGCAGATCTTCGTTCAGGATGACCTGCAGCTCCTTGTAGATCTTGGCCCGTGCCGGGCGGTCAGCAGCAGTCGCCGCCAGGCCCAGCATCTCATCAACTTTGGCGTTGGAGTACCCAGTTGCGTTGGTGCTGGGCGACGTGCCGGTGTTGGTGTTGTAGAGACGGGTGTAACCGATGGCCGGGTCGCCGGCCGAGTAGAACGACTGCAGGGTCAGCTCGAAATCGCGCTTGGCATACACGCGGTCGAACAAAACAGAGCGCTCCAGCGGCTCCAGTTTCACCTCCAGCCCCACTTGGCGCAGATTGTCCTGGATGATCTGCGACTGCGCGCGCATTTGCGGCCGACCCACATCGAAGGGCAGGCGCACCGTGCTCGTATTGGGTTTGATGCCTGCCTTGACCAGCAACGCCTTTGCGCGTGCCGGGTCGTAGGGATACTTCTTGGCGTACGACACGTCTTCGTTCAGCAGCCACTTGAAGCCGTCGCCGAACGCGCCTGCGCCGGGTCGGGCCAGACCCTGCATCACTTGCTTGACGATACGGGTGCGGTCAATGGCGAATGCCAGCGCGTGGCGCGCATCCTTGTTGGCGAACACGCCGACCTTGGTGTTGTACATCATGAACCAGATCGCCGGGATGTTGACGCCGCGCCGTGTGTACAGATTTTTGTCGGCCATCAGACGCGGCACTTCAGGCTTGGGGGTGTAGAAGTCGAGCAGCTCGTCGATCTCACCAGTCTGCAGCGCCGGCACGCGGTTGGGGCCCTGCGGGATGATCTGGAAAACAATCTGTTCCAGGTAGGGCTTGTCCCCGTCCCAGTAACTCGGGTTACGCACCAGCCGGATGCTGGCACCACGCTTCCATTCGGCAAACATGAACGGCCCGGTTCCGACCGGTTTCTGGTTGGCCGGGTTGGTGCCGATGTTGCTGCCCTCGTACAGATGGCGCGGCAGTATCGGACCGTCGAAGACTGTCATTTGTGACAGGAACGGCCCATACGGTTTTTGCAGGCGGAACACCACCGTGTGGGCATCCGGCGTATCGACCTCGATGCCGAGGTTTTTGAACACCGGCGCACCGCGTGGATGCATTTTGGCCAGGATTTCGACGAACGTAAATTTCACGTCCGCGCTGGTGAAGTCTTTGCCGTCATGCCACTTCACGCCACGGCGCAGCGTGAACCGGTAGGTCTTGCCATCCGGCGAAATGGTCCAGGCAGTGGCGAGGGAAGGCTTGGGTTCGTAATTCGGGTCGAGGAAGATCAGGCCCTCGAAGATCTTGGCGGAAACGTCGCCCGCCGTGAAGTCGGTGGTGGTACCGATGTTGAGCGTCGGAGGGTCCGTATCGATGCCCAGTACGGCTGTGCCCTTGCCTGCGGCCATGGCCTGGTGGCCAAGCGACAACCCCGCTGCCATCGCCAGGGCGCGCTGGGCCAGTTGGCGCCGCGACATGGGCAGCACGGACGGGAGTTCAAATGGGGTCATGGCATACCTTCGAATGGGGAGAAAAAGCGGTGCGCGGGCGCATCTGTGCAACGCAATATCCGGGCCAAACCATTGTGCCACGTGGTGTTTGCGGGGGTAGCTGCACAATAGGCCTGCGGCCACCGCAAGCCGCGCCACCTGCCACCTGTTAAGGCCCTGCACCCATGATTGCCGCCCCTGTCCTGCCCTCCATCCTGGCTGCCATGCCCGAAATGGTGGCGTTGCGCCGCCAGATCCATGCCAACCCGGAACTGGGTTACGAAGAATTCGCCACCAGCGACCTGGTGGCAGAGCGTCTGGCGCGCTGGGGTTATGCGGTAGACCGGGGCCTGGGTGGCACCGGCGTGGTGGGCACGCTCAAGGCAGGCACCGGCGGGCGCCGCCTTGGTCTGCGAGCCGACATGGACGCGCTGCCGATGACCGAGACCACCGGCCTGCCTTACGCCAGTCGCAACCCGGGCCGGATGCATGCCTGCGGACACGATGGCCACACCGCCACCCTGTTGGCGGTGGCGCAGGTACTTGCCGCCACGCGGGCGTTTGACGGCACGTTGAACCTGATTTTCCAGCCGGCCGAAGAAGGCCTGCAGGGCGGCCGAAAGATGGTAGACGATGGCCTGTTCGAGCGATTCCCTTGCGACAACATCTACGCGTACCACAACGAACCCGGGTTTGCGGCAGGCCAGTTTGGTTTTTTGGCGGGGGTGATCTACAGCTCTTCCGACACGGCGGTCATCACTATCCACGGCAAGGGCGGCCATGGTGCCATGCCCCACACCGCGGTGGACCCGATTGTGGTGGCGGCCCACCTGGTGCTAGCGTTCCAGACACTGGTGGCGCGCGAAATCGACCCCAACGACATGGCCGTGGTGACCGTTGGCGCGCTGCACGCAGGACAGGCGCCGAACGTGATTCCCGCCACTGCAGAGCTCAAGCTTTCGGTACGTGCACGCAAACCCGAGGTACGCGAGTTTCTGCGTCGGCGCATTACCGAGATGGCACAGGCCCAGGCCACGGTACTGGGTGCAACCGCACAGGTGGATTACCAGTGGAAGTCCCCGCCCTGCATCAACGACGCGCCGGCCACCGAGTTCGCCCGACAGGTGGCACTGCAGTGCATGGGGCCCAAGGCGCTGATCCCTGACATGGCACCACTGCAAGCTAGCGACGACTTCGCCTTCATGCTCAATGCGGTGCCTGGCAGTTATTTCATTGTGGGCAACGGCAACGGGCAGCCGGGCGATGGGCCGGGTTGCATGGTGCACAACACGGGTTACGACTTCAACGACGACATCTTGCCCACCACAGCGAGCTTTCTGGTGACGCTGGTGCAGAAATACCTGGTTGTCGGGACCCGGCAGGAATGACTACCACGCTGCCATCGCAGGTGCCGCATTCCATCGCGGCCATGATTCAGCCAACCCCGCGATGACGCAGCGGCTCACCCCGGGTACCGCGGTGCTGCTGGTCATTCCCCCTTTGATGTGGGCTGGCAACGCAGTGGTGGGGCGGCTGCTGAATGACCTGATACCGCCCGTCACACTAAACTTTTTCCGCTGGATTGTGGCCTTTGCCATCCTGCTGCCTCTGGCAGGCTGGGTGCTACGCCCGGCCAGTCCGTTGTGGACGCAGTGGCGTCGGTTTGCCTTGCTGGGTTTGCTGAGCGTGGGTTGCTACAACGCCTTGCAATACCTCGCACTGCACACTTCGACGCCACTTAACGTGACGCTGGTGGCGTCTACCACACCGCTGCTGATGTTGGCCATGGGCGCTGCCTTCTTTGATGCCAGGGTCACGCGGCGGCAATTGCTGGGCGCGCTGTTGTCCTTGACCGGGGTGGCGGTGGTGCTGTCGCGCGGCCAGATAGAGCAACTGTTGCAGTTGCGACTGGTCGCCGGGGATCTTTACGTATTGTTGGCTGCCAGTTGCTGGGCCTGGTACAGCTGGTTGCTGTCGCGCCCGAACGAGGCACCGGCCATTCGAGGCGACTGGGCAGCTTTTCTGCTGGGGCAGGTGGCGCTGGGGCTGGTGTGGGCGGGTCTGTTTTCTGGCGCAGAGTGGGCACTGACTGATCCGAAAATCACCTGGGGCTGGCCACTGGCACTCGGGCTCGTGTTTGTTGCAGCAGGCCCGGGCGTGCTGGCCTACCGCTGCTGGAGCGCTGGCGTGCAACACGCCGGGCCGGCTGTGGCCGGCTTCTTCTCCAACCTCACGCCGCTATTTGCGGCGCTGCTGTCGGCCGCTTTCCTGGGTGAGTTGCCCCGGCCTTACCATATGCTGGCGTTTGTGCTGATCGCCGGTGGCATCGTGGTGTCGTCGCGGCGCTGAAGGTTCAGGCGCACCGCCCGGCCACCACGGTGAGCTTCAAACGCCAGAGCCCGTGCCGAACACACGCTGGGCATGTACTCCCAGACCCTGCACCACGCTGGCAAATCGGTCGCCACGTACCACCCTGGCGGTTGGCAACCGCGCTGCAATGCGCTCGGCCAGCGGTTGGAGACCGGTGGAACCGCCGGTGAAGTACAGCGCATCCACCCGCTCATGCCCAAGCCCGGCTTGCCTGAGCGTCTCGCCCACGGCAGCGGCGATGCGTTCAAGATCGGTGTCGATGGCAAGCATCGTCTCGCGCTCATTCATCTCCACGTGCAAACCGGCCTCGATCAGCGCCAGGTCGAGGGCTGCCACCCCACCACCTGCCACCTCAATTTTTGCGCTTTCTGCCTGGCCGATCAGGGCATGGCCGAGCCTCCGCTGGACCACTGCCATGAGCCGCTTGTGGTCGTTCAGATTGGCGTAAAAGCTTTTCATGCCTCTGAGCTCAGCCACACGCCCTGGCGCGTACACGGTGTTGATCAGGTGCCAGGTGGCCAGGTCGAAATACACCTTGCTCGGCACTTCACGTCCGGTCGGCCCCTGCCCGCGATACCCGCAGGTCGGCAGAATCTGCGCCAGTGCGATCTGGCGGTCGAAATCGGTTCCGGCAATATGAACACCATGGTTGGCCAGGATGTCGCGCTTGCGGTCGATCTGCTGGCGCTGCTGCGGACCAACTCGCACCAGCGAAAAGTCGGAGGTTCCGCCACCGATATCAGCCACCAACACTACCTGTTCGTGTTCTACCGTGGTCTCGAAGTCCAGCGCAGCAGCAATCGGCTCGAACTGAAAGGTAACCTCCGCAAACCCCACGTCGCGTGCAGCCTGCGCAAGTGCAGCCTGGGCGGCGGCGTCGCGCTTCGGATCGTCGTCAACAAAATACACCGGTCGCCCGAGTAGCACATGGTCCAGTGGCTGGTCCGCCTGGCGCTCTGCCATCGTTTTGAGATGGCGCAAGTAGCTGCCGACCACGTCCAGGTAACGTACCGAACGCCCGCCCCCCACGTCGGTCGCCTGGGTGGCAAGCGTCGAGCCCAGTATGCTTTTCATGGAGCGCATCAAGCGGCCCTCCATGCCTTCTACATACGAGGAGATAGCTGCACGACCGTAGGAGCGATGGGGCTCCTGGTAACTGGCCAGGCCCTCGACCGCGTAGAAGACAGCCGTGGGCATGGTGTGCTGCCCGTCTTCCAGTTCAACCAGTGCAACACCGGTGTCGCCGGGCAGCGCGATGGCGGAGTTGGAGGTGCCGAAGTCGATGGCGCAAAAAGCAGGCATGGAGCGGGTGTTTTCTTGGGGGGCTCATTATCATGGCCTTGCGTGCCAAGCTGAGGAACGCGCAAATCGGGTGGGTCACCACCCCCACAGCAATGTTGATGCCAATGCCATGCCGTTCAAGCCTGTGACCGCACGCCGGGTGTCACCGCAGGCGGCAGTACGCGCGTCGTCGCTGCGTCTGGCTCTGGCACTCTCCTTGGGTGCGGCACTGTCGCTTGGTATCACCCGTTTCGCCTACGGCCTGTTGTTGCCACCGATGCGCGCTGACCTCGGCTGGAGCTACGCGCTGGCAGGCGCCATGAACACCAGCAACGCCGCCGGCTATCTGTTGGGCGCGCTGCTCACGCCGCTGCTGCTTGGACGTATGGGCCCCGGTACCCTGATGCTGGTGGGCAGCCTGGCAGCCAGTGCCTTGATGGCCGCGAGTGGCCTGTTCATCGATACCAGCGTTTGGCTGGTCCAGCGCCTCGCAGCAGGGATTGCGAGTGCGTTTGTTTTTATTGCCGGCGGTTTGCTGGCGGCGCGCCTGGGTGCTACCGAACCCGAGCGCGCCGGCTTGCTGATTGGCCTGTACTACGGCGGTACAGGTCTCGGTATCAGTGTGTCCGCAGTGGTGGTACCTGCCGCGATGGAGCTCGCCGCCGGTGCCGCCCATACCTGGGCCTGGGGCTGGGGTGCGTTGGCGGTGTTGTGTTTTGCTGCCACGGTGTTGCTGCGCTGGCCGGTCGCGCAGTTGGCCGGTTTGACTGGGGCACCCACCACAGACGCGAATTCCCCTGCTGCCCACGTACCGGTCCGGCGGTTCGCATTTGCGTTGGCAGGCTACGGCATGTTTGGCGTGGGTTATATCGGCTACATGACCTTTGTGGTGGCGCTGTTGCGTGAACAGGGCCAGTCGGCGGGAAACATCACTGCCTTCTACACACTGCTGGGGGTCGCGGTGGTGCTGTCACCGCGTCTGTGGGCGGGTTTGCTCGACCGGTTCAAGGACGGCAAACCACTGGCCTTCTTGAGCACGTTATTGGGCGTAGCGACCATTTTGCCGGCCCTCGGCAGCGCGTGGCCGCTGGTGTTCGCGTCCGGCTTGCTTTTTGGCGCGGTGTTTCTGTCGGTCGTTGCGTCGACCACCGCACTAGTGCGCCACAACCTGCCGGCCAACCAGTGGGCGGCCGGCATCGGCGCATTTACCATCGTATTTGCCGCGGGGCAGATGGTGGGGCCATCCATGGTGGGCTGGATAGCCGACGGCACCGGCGGTCTGGCGCGTGGGTTTGTCGTGTCTGCGCTGGCATTGTGGGTGGGTGCGGGGCTGGCACTGCGACAGCGCCCGCTACACTGAACGCCCTTGTCCGACGCGCTCTTTTCTACCCTCGGCCTATTGCCCGCATTGGTTCGCGCAGCTGCCGAGTCGGGTTTTGCAGTGCCGACGCCGATCCAGTTGCAAGCAATACCGGCCGCGCTGCGCGGCGCGGATGTGCTCGGCTCGGCGCAGACCGGATCCGGCAAGACGGCGGCATTTGTGTTGCCAATGTTGCAGCGACTTCAGCCAAGTCCAACCCACAGCCCGCGGCTGGTTCGGGCGCTGGTATTGGTGCCCACCCGGGAGCTGGCGGCACAGGTCGGTGAAGTAGCACGCAAACTGGCCCAGTACCTGCTGCACCCGGTAAAGGTGGCCGTGCTGTTTGGTGGGGTATCAGTCAACCCGCAAATGATGGGCCTGCGCGGCGGTGCCGATGTGGTGGTGGCCACGCCTGGGCGTCTGCTGGAGTTGGTGCGGAACAACGCGCTCAAGCTAGCCGCCGTGGAGACGCTGGTGCTGGACGAGGCTGATCGCTTGCTGGAGCTGGGTTTTGCCGACGAGCTGGCACAGGTGCTGGCGCTGTTGCCGCCCAAGCGGCAGACCCTGCTTTTCTCGGCCACGTTCCCCCCCGAGGTTGATGGGCTGGCGAGCGCGTTACTGAATGCGCCAGTGCGTCTGGAGATAGCCGCTGCGCCCACCAGTGATGTGGCAGTGCTGCAGCGCGTGATCCAGGTGGATGCCAGGCGGCGCACCGAGCTGCTGCGCCATTTGATCACCAGCAATGGGTGGGAGCGCGTGCTGGTTTTCGTGGCCACCCAATACGCCACCGAACACGTGGCCTGGAAGCTGCACAAGGCGGGCTTGTTCGCCACGCCGTTTCACGGTGGCATGGCCCAGGGCGCACGCACGAAAGTGCTGGCCGAATTCAAGAACGCGCAATGGGACGTAGTAGTTACGACTGACCTCGCTGCCCGCGGCATTGATGTTGCGCAATTGCCCGTGGTGGTGAACTATGACCTGCCGCGCTCAGCGGTCGGTTACCTGCACCGCATCGGCCGCACCGGGCGGGCCGGCGCGAGCGGCTTGGCCGTGAGTTTTGTGAGTGCGCAGACCGAGGCACATTTTGCATTGATCGAAAAACGCCAGGGCTTGAGCCTGCCGCGTGAGCAGATGGCGGGTTTTGAGCCGGTGGATGTGCAGGTGCCTGCCGACCTGGCCCTTGTGCCTGGCACGGGCGGGGTCAAGGGCAAACGCCCGAGCAAGAAAGACAAATTGCGCGCGGCTGCAGAGCGCCGCAGTGTGTAACCGTGTCACCCCCGATCATGCCGATTCGGCAGCGCCTTGGGTCGGTTCTGCGGACGTATCTGTAGAACCAGCCGGGCGTGTTTTCCGGTGGCCCGGCTTGACCAGGACCTCGACGTAGAACTGGCTGCCCGACTCTTTGGCCACCGCGTCCATCAAGCCGGTCAGCGCGGACAGGTGGACTGCCTCGGCCACTTCCGCAGTTGCGCCGAACCTGCAATCAAAGTCCCAGTAGTCCACGCCTTCGGGCAAAACGCGACGCCGGTCACGCTTGATGGCCTTGCGCACCTCGTGTTTGACCGCCTCCAGAATCCGGTCGCGGTTTTTGCCTTCTATATTGAGCTGAAAAGTTTTTTTCATGGGCGATGGTACCGCTTGCTACAGTGGGGCCAGGTTGCACGACACAGGAGGCACTATGGCGCGTACCCTGGAATGGACAGACAAGGTGCTGGCGCTGGTCAAGGGCGGCAACACGGCGGCAGCCATTGCGCAGATCAAGGTGGCACCGAGTTTGAAGGACCTCAAGGCCCTGCAGGCGGCCATGATCGTAGCGAAGCTGGTCGGGCGTTGGCGCGGCGTGGACGCTGCCATTGCGAACAATCTGCAAGCGCTGTCGGCACCACGGCTGCATCGTTCTCCTTGAGGTAGGTCCGTGGCGGTTGATTCCTGGTCGATGGCTTGCCCTGGCAGATTGCACCCGCGCTAAGATACCAGCCTGCGAATGCATGGACGGTGTGGTCCGATGCGGCAGTAGCGCACATTGAAAACACTGGAGACACCCATGAAGTTCACCCATCCTGCCGACTCGATTTTCCGTGCTGGCGCACAGTTTGCGCTGCTTGCAGCTCTGGCGCTGGCCGGAACCCAGACTTTGGCGCAGACTTATCCGTCGAAACCAATCAAGTTCATTGTTCCGTTCCCGGCTGGCAGCGCAACCGATATCGTCGGCCGCATCGTTGGCCAAGCCATGGGGGACGCGCTGGGTCAGCCGGTCAATGTGGAAAATAAGGCCGGTGCGAACGGCATTCTCGGGGCCGAATCGGTCAAGGCAGCACCGGGTGACGGCTACACCTTTTTGGTAACCACCAGCACAACGCAGGCGGCCAACGTGAGCCTGTACAAGAAACTACCGTACGACCCGGTCAAGGACTTCACCCCCATCGGAAAAGTGGGTGAGACCGGTTTTATCCTCATGGTGCGCAGCGAGTTTCCGGCCAAGGACATGAAAGAGTTCATTGCTTATGGCAAAGCCAACCCGGGCAAGATGGCGTATGGCCACGGATCGTCCGGCTCGCTGGTCTCGGCCGCAATGATGAGCCAGATGGCGGGGCTGGAAACGGTGGGTGTGCCGTACAAAGGCATTCCTCCTGCGCTGACGGATCTGTTGGGCGGGCAGTTGCAGTTTGCATTTGCCGACGTGGGCAATGCCGTGGCGCAGATGAACGGTGGCAAGCTGCGCGGGTTGGGCGTCACCACCGCGCGGCGCGCTGGCAAGGCACCCCAGATACCGCCCATCGGCGACAACGTCAAAGACTACGCCGTGAGCGCCTGGTTCGGCCTGATGGCACCGGCCAACCTGCCACCCGACGTGCTGGCCAAAGTCCAGTCGACTTTCCTGGCCGTAATGGCCAAGCCCGACGTGCGTGAAAAAATCCAGGCCGCCGGCATTGATGTAGACCTGCAGGATTCGGCCCAGTTGGCGAAGACGATTGATGCTGAAATCAAGAAGTGGGCACTCTGGGTCAAGGCCGCGAATATCACGCCGGAGTGAGTCCATCCAGAAACGGGCGCTTGAACTATCAGGCAGAGCCGCAGCCCGCTGACTGCGCCGCAGCAACTGGAAATTGAGCAATCGGGTAGCAACCACCGTCTCGGCGGGAAAACACAAAAGCGCAACTCGTCAGCAGCGCTATACAGCCGTTTGCCAAGCGCCCGCGATGGCGCAATGCCCCCACTTCGATGGTGGCACTCGCGAGAAATTCGGTATCGTCTGACCGGCGGGCCCGCAAGCTGAGTACCGTGGGTAATGGAGTTGGAAACGAGGGGATGACCATGAACAGACAAGGTGCCAGTAGACTGGCCAAATATCAACCGCGCAGGCGCAATCACCATGATTGAAAAGCACCTCGATATCCCCAGCCCCGACGGCGCTATGAACAGCTTCGTCGTCTACCCTGAAGAAGGCGGCCCCTGGCCGGTGGTGCTGTTCTACATGGACGCGCCGGGCAAGCGCGAAGAACTGCACGACATGGCACGGCGTATTGCGGCTGTGGGCTACTACGTGATTTTGCCCAATCTCTACTACCGCAAAGCGCGTGAGTTCATGCTGACGGTGCGTGACGATGCGGGCATGGCTGCCATGTTTGCGCTGATGAATCACCTTACCAACGCGCTGGTCGTGCGAGACACCGGGGCGATGCTGCAGTTTGCAGATGCGCAACCGCAGGCCGATGCCAGCCGCGTTGGAGCGGTGGGCTACTGCATGAGCGGGCCGTTCGTGATGGCGGCGGCAGCGGCGTTTCCGGAGCGCGTAAGGGGCATTGCTGCGATTCACGGCGCGAATCTGGTGACCGAGCGAGAAGATTCGGCCCACTTGATGGCACCGCGAATTCACTGCGAGAGCTACTTCGCTTGCGCCGAGACCGATAAATGGGCACCGCCGGAGCTTGTCGATACGCTGGGGGCCGCATTGCAGGCTGCCGGTACGCCACACCGTATCGAGTGGTATCCGGGTACCGAGCACGGATTTGTGTTTCCCCAACGCGCTGGCATCTACAACCAGAAAGCTGCCGAGCGGCACTGGGAAAGGCTGTTTGCATTGTTTCGGCGGACGTTGGGGAAGAGCGCCTGATTAAATAAGGCATTTGCCGGGCTGGCCATGAGCCGCCGCCGGGTTCGATAAAGACAAGTGCGGCTGCCAGGCCGCGTTTGGCCCGTGCCCTACTTGGGCACGGGCAGATACTTCTCCAGCATGGCAGAGGCGCGTCGCCAGGCGTCGGCCGCATCGTCCTTGCGGAAGGTGGGTCCGTTGGGCAGGTTGAAC